>JAQBQI010000173.1 GCA_028287085.1 Myxococcaceae bacterium | reverse complement strand
CGTCGCGGCGCACCCCGACCGCCCCGACCCCCGCGGCGCGCCCGGCCCCCACGGCCCCCGCGCGGCCCGCGATCGAGCAGAACCCCTACCTCCGATGATGAGCACCATGGCCATTGCCCCCCCCGGCCGACGGATCCGCGCGGCGCTCCTCGGGGCGCTGACCCTCGCCGGCTGCGACGTGTTCGACCCCGCGGCCTACCAGCAGAACGGCGCGGCCGTGACGCTGGCCGACCGCTGCGAGAGCATCGCCAGCCTGCCGGTGGTGCAGCCCGCGCTGCAGCGCCTCGTGCAGCTCGACACGCGCAACCTCGCCGACCAGTACCGCGAGTTCTCGTCGTGCACGGGCAACGAGCTCCCGGGCAACGACGGCTTCTTCGCGGTGAGCATGCGCGCCGGGGAGACGTGGCACTTCCACGTCGACCTCGACCCGTCGAACCCCGACGCCGACCCGGCCATCTACGTGCTGCCCGACTGCAACACGCAGTCGTGCTCGCCGGTGGCGGCGTCCGACCTCTGCGGCGCGGGTCGCAGCGAGCACTTCTCCTTCCGCCCGACCGCCGACGGCGTGCAGCTCATCGGCATCGACAGCAAGGTGCGCGGCGGCGCGCTCTACAACGTCACCGTGGTGCACCCCCTCTGCGGCAACGGGCAGCTCGAGCACGGCGAGCCCTGCGACGACGCGCGCGCGCAGGCCGGCGTCACCTGCGAGCGCTGCCACAAGGTGCTCACGCGCGCGCAGGACACCGAGGTCGGCGTCGCCAACGACGACTACGTCAACGCGATGGTGGTGCGCCCGGCCGACGGCGCGCCGCTGCAGGGCTTCCCGGTGCAGGGCACCGTCGGGGGCTGCGACGTCGACATGTTCAGCTTCGACGCGGCGGAGGGCGTCGCCATCACCGCGACGCTCGCGCCCCGCAACGGCGCGACCTGCCCGCCGGGCCTCGCGTTGGCGCTGCTGCGCTCCGACACCGTGACGCCGCCCGCGCTCACGGCGGCGCCGGTGGCCTTCACCGAGGCGACGGTCACCACGGCCGCGGGCTGCCCGACGGTCACGCTGCCGCGGGCGGCGCGGGCGTCGACGTGGTTCCTCCAGGTGGCGGTGCGACCGGCGCCGGCGACGGAGTTCCCCTACACGCTCACGGTCGACGCGCGATAGGCGTCAGCGGGATTGGGGCCCGCGCGTAGCGGGAAGAGAAACCGCAAGGGCGCAAGGGTCGCAAGGAACGGAGGAGCGCTCACGGCGAGGCGAGGCGAGGCGAGGCGAGGCCCTCATGCTCTGATCCATCCCTCCGTTCCTTGCGACCCTTGCGCCCGTGCGGTTTCTTCTGCCACGGCGCACGCGGCCCCGTCAGGTGCCCTCGGCCTCGCGCAGGTCGGGCGGCAGGTGCGACGCGTCGCCCAGCAGCGCCAGCATCGCCCCGGTGGGCTTCACGTCGAAGCGCGTGACCGTCGCCACGGGCTGCGCGATGCGGTCGCGAAACAGCCGCACGTCCATGCCCAGCAGCGCGCACGTCAGGATGCGCAGCGTCGCCTTGTGCGACACCACCAGCACGCGCCCGTCGGCGTGCCGCGCCCGCAGCCGCTCGAGCACCGGCGCCGCCCGCGCCGCCACCTGGAACGCCGTCTCCCCGCCCGGCGTGCCGCGGCTCGCGGTGTCGGCCGCCCAGTAGGCGTACTCGTCGGGCCAGCGCGCCTTCACGTCCTCGTGGCGCAGCGACTCCCACTCGCCGTACGCGATCTCGCGCAGCCCCTCGTCGGTGATCACCTCGACGCCCGCCCGCGACGCCAGCGCCTCGGCCGTCGCCCGCGCCCGCGCGCTCGGCGAGCAGTACACGGCGTCCCACTTCTTCGCCGCGTAGGCGCTGCCGAAGGCCTCGGCCATGCGCCGCCCCACCTCGTTGAGCGGCGGATCGATCGACCCGCAGAAGCGGTTCTCCCGCGAGAAGTCGGTCTGCCCGTGACGCACCATGTACAGCTCGAGCATCGCGTCTCTCCCTGTCAGCCGGCGCGCATCCCCGCGACCTTCGCCTCGCGCGTCGGGTCGGGCGGCGGCAGCGACACCGTGAGCGCCTCGATCTCGGGCAGCGCGTGGCGCACCAGCGCGCTCACCGCCGCGCCGTCGAAGGGCGCGTCGAAGAGCAGCAGCACCATGTACACGCCCGCGAAGGACTCCGCCGCGGCGAAGGGCGGCTCGACGCTGCGCAGCAGGTGCAGGTGCCCGCCCTTGCGCAGCGGGTGCTCGCGCGTCGCGGCGACGACCAGCAGGCCCGCCTCCTGCGCGAGCGTGGCCCAGTCCTCGGGGAGCGGCGACGAGGTGCCGTAGGCCTGCCCCGTCGTGTCGAGCACGAAGGAGCACGCCGCCCCGCACTCCTGGGTGAGCCTCGTCAGCCGCTGGTCGAGCTCTTGCCGGTGGTGTGCTGTCACCGGCCGATGGTTGCGCCGCCGCCGCGCACTGGCAAGACCCGACTCAGTCGCCCCGCACGATGCGCGTCGCGCCCCGGGCCGCGAGCCACGCGGCCACGCGGTCGGCGATGTCGCCCTGCACCGCGACCGCGGTCTCCTCGCGCTGCGCGGCGGTGCCGAGGCCTTTGCGCAGCTCCCTGGCGAGGGCGTCGAGCGGGGCCTCCTCGGCGCCGTCCGGAAACTGCACCACCGTCACCGTCTTGCCGCCGCGCCCCTTGCGCTCGCGGCGCACGACCACGCGCCGCGCGAGCAGCGCCTTCACCGGATCGGCCTCCACCGCGGGCGCGGCCGGGGCAACGGGGGCTGGTCCAGCGGGCAGCGCGTCGCGCAGGGCGGCGAGCTTCGCGAAGGGGTTGTTGGCGGGCTTGTCGGCCATGGACGTCAGTTGCAGCGCACGCCGTTGAGCACGCGGAAGTAGGCGACGAAGGCGGTGGTGCCGGAGAAGGTGTTCGAGCCGCCGACGGCGAGGCCCTCGTGGCAGCCGGGGCGCCAGGCCATGTCGTTGAGTCGGGCGGTCGACGGCTGGACGTACGGCGCGGCGGCGAGGTCGGGCATCCTCACGTCGGCGATCGCGGCGGCCGAGTAGAGGTCATACCGATACTCGTACGCGCGCCCGAGCCCGCCGAAGGCCAGCGCCCGTGCGCCGTCGGAGGAGAATGACGTCCTGTCCGCGAACGCGAGGAAGGGGGAGAAGAAGTCGGCGGCCCAGACGGCATCGCGATAGCGATAAAGCTTGCTGGAGTTGCTCATCGAGATCGCGGCGTCGCCCTGGGGTCTGCCGGCGATGCGGTAGACGTTGCCCGGCGTCGGCGTGACCGCCTGTCGGAAGGTCGGAGCCGCCGCGTCGAGATCGGTCACCGAGAAGATGTTCCCGGTGTTGGTGCCGCACACCACCATGAGCGCCGGGTCGCCGAAACCAGCTCGTACCCAGGCGAAGTCGTTGCAGCCCGTGCCGCTTCCGCCGATGGAAGAGGCGAAGGGGGTTCCGGTGCGCGTGCCGTCCGCGGCGTAACGCCAGATCGTGATCGAGCCGTTTCCAGACGAGGCCAGCAACATCGCGCGGCTCCCGTCCGGGGACCATCGCAGCGCTTCGTAGGTGCCCGATGACGCGGCCTCCGCGGTTCGCTCCGACAGCATCGCGCTGGTGTGGTCCCAGACGAAGATGCGCCCGCGGGTGTTGGGAGACGCGCCCGAGTTGGCCAGAAGAAGCGCGCGCGACCCGTCGGGAGAGAACGACAGTCCCCGCCACGCGACCGTCGAACCCGCGGCCGCCACCTGCGTCAGCTCCATCGTCGACGCGACGTAACGAAACACCGTGTTGCTCGCCGACAGGATCAGCGCATATCCGCCCCCCGGGTGCCACGCCGCCGCGACCGGCGCCGCGAGCCCGTTGGGCCGGATGCCCGTGTATTCGTACACCCCCACCGCCGCCGGGCCCGTCACGGTGCCCGCGTCGGCGCCGGTGTCCCTCCCGACATCGAAGCCGACGTCGAAGCCGACGTCCGTCCCCGCGTCTCTTCCGACATCGAAGCCCACATCGAAGCCCGCGTCCCGGCTGACGTCATTGCCGATGATGATCACCGTGTCATCGCCGACGATCGTCCCGGCATCGAAGCCGGCATCGAAGCCCGCGTCGAAGCCGACGTCCGTCCCGACATCGAAGCCCACGTCCGTCCCCGCGTCTCTTCCGACATCGGTGCCGGCGTCCACCGTGGTCACGCCGCGGTCGACCACCTCGGGCGCGTCCTCCACCACCTCGGGCACGTCCGCCGTCGCGACCCGTTTGATGCAGAACCCGTTGGGGTTGCAGGTCGACCCCTCCTCGCAGTCGCGGTCTTCGAGGCAGTCGCGCATGCAGCGGTTGAGCTCGCAGCGCGCGTGCTCGCCGCAGTCCGAGTTGAACGAGCACTCCACGTTGGCGCACGACGACGCCAACAACCCCGAGAGCAGCGCGACCGCGACGAACTTCACCGACGACTCTCTTCCGATCAGTACACGCCCGAGCCGCTGTTGCCCGCGCCCGCGCCGCCCGCGTAGTCGGCGTGCAGCGCGCGGCAGGCCCAGCCGCTGCCCAGGTTCAGACACACCGGGATGATCTCCCACCCCTGCGGCTGGAACTGCATCAGGTCGGCGCGCCCGTCTCCATTGAAGTCGCCCACCAGCGGCGCCCCGCCGCGAAACACGCCGCTCCCGTTGTTGCCGAGCGTCGCGCCCGCCGCGAGGTCGGCCCGCAGGTCGCGGCACGACCAGCCCGTCCCGAGCGACAGGCACACCGGCAGCGTCTCGCCCCGCGCGTCGTACTGCACCACGTCGCCGCGGCCGTCGCCGTCGAAGTCGATGCCCACCGCGGTCGCCGTCGCCGAGGCCGGCAGCCCCGCCGCGAGGTTGCGGCACGACCACCCGCTCGCGAGCGACAGGCACACCGGCAGCGTCGCCGCCCCCGCCCGATATTGAATCACGTCGCTGCGCCCGTCGCCGTTGAAGTCCGCGACGATCGGGGTGCTGCCCGCGTACACGCCGCTCCCCTCGTTGCCCGCGCCTTCGCCCCCCGCGTAGCTCGCCGCGAGGTTGCGGCACGACCACCCGCTGCCCAGCGACAGGCACACCGGAATGCTCGTCCACGCCGCGTTGTATTGGATGAGGTCGGCGTGGCCGTCGCCGTCGAAGTCGCCCACCAGGGGAGTGCCGCCGCGGTGCACGCCGCTCCCCTCGTTGCCGGCGGCTTCACTGCCCGCGTGGCTCGCCGCCATGTTGCGGCACGACCACCCGCTGCCCAGCGACAGGCACACCGGCAGCGTCGCCGCCCCGTCGCGATATTGGATCACGTCGTCGCGGTGGTCGCCGTTGAAGTCGCCCACCACGGGGACGCTGCCCACGTACACGCCGCTGCCCGCGTTGCCCTCGCCGAGGCCGCCGCTGTAGCCCGCCGCGAGGCCGCGGCACGACCAGCCGCTGCCCAGCGACAGGCACACCGGCAGCCGGTCGAGGTCGGCGCGAAACTGGAAGACGTCGGCCAGCGCGTCGTCGTTGAAGCGCCCGAGCAGCGGGGTCGCGGCGTCGAGCACGGACGAGCCCTGGTTGCCGCCGTCCCAGCCCTCGGCGGCGAGGTTGCGGCACGACCAGCCGCTGCCCAGCGACAGGCACACCGGCATCGTCGCGCGGTCGGAGCGGTACTGCACCACGTCGTCGCGGCCGTCGCCGTTGAAGTCGGCGACGCGGGCGACGGTGCAGCGCAGCGGGCGGGGCGCGCCGTCGAGCGCGGGCTGCGCGCGGCCGTCGGGGGCGAGCGCGTAGGCGTACACGCGGTGCTCGCGCCCGTCGCGCAGGGCCATCGGCGTGTCGAGCGCGAAGGCGTGCTCGCACGACCCGACGGCGGCGCAGAGGTCTTCGCGGCGGCCGTCGGCGCGCACCCGCACGCTCGGCGCGCCCGACCCGGCGGGACCGTCGAAGTACAGGTCGACGTCGATGGCGGCGGTGGCGGCCGTCGGGTCCTGCGCCCAGCCGCGGATGAGGTCGCACTGCGCGGCGTCGAGCGAGCCGCGCGGCATGGCCACGCAGCGGTCGCCGCGGCACTGCGACGACGCCCCGCAGTCGGTGCGCCCGCAGTTGGCGGCGACGAGGGTGTTGCCCTCGCAGTGCACCGGGCAGGTCGGCGCGGGGGGTCGGGCGGGGTTGGCGCGGGCGTGGCCCCAGCCCTGCGGGCGCCAACCCCCCCAGCGCGACCCGATGGTGCGGCCGTCGTAGGGGAGCGACGCGCGCGCGCCGCCGCCGACGTTCTGCTCGAGGATGTCGACGGCGCCCGGGCGCACGCCGGTGACGAGGGCGGTGTGGCCGTACTGGCCCTCCTGCCAGACGATGAGGTCGCCGGGCACGGGCGGGTGCGCGCCGTCGCCGTTGCCGTAGACGTCGACGCGGTCGCGCGGGGCGTTGTTGAGGAGGTCTTGCGCGTTGCCCCGCCAGCGGTAGCCCCAGTGCGTCTGGAAGTGCCGCATCACCAGCTCGACGCACTGGTATTGCAGCCCGTACGCGCCGCTGCCCCGGCACGAGACGCCGGTGCCGGTGTTGCCGCCGTTCGAGTACGAGGTGGTGCCGTCGAAGTCGCCGAGGGGGGTCCCGCACGGGGGCATCGACGCGCGGATCGCGTCCGACGCGCTCGGGTTCACCTCCTCGACGGACTGCTCGTCGGCGCTGCACCGCAGCGCGGAGGTCGCCATCACCGCGAACAGCACGCTGCGCCGGAGGGAGATCATCGCCCGCGACTCTACTCCAGGTGCCGCCGCGACCGCGACCCGCCGGCCGCCTCCATCGTCGCGCCGTCACGCTATCGTCGGCCCCGATGAGAACCGCCCCGCGCCGCGCCCTCACCGCGCTCCTGCTGCCGCTGTCGATCGCGTCGCCCGCGTGCCTCTCGACGAGCTACCGCGTCGCGCCCGACGAGCTCGCCCGCCTCGCGCGCACCGCGCCGGAGCAGCGCTGGCAGGCCGTGCGGGTGACCCAGCGCATGCTCGAGTCCGACCAGGCCCCGGCCAGCACGACCTCGCTCGCGGTCGATCCGCCGGTGGTCATTCTCCCGCCGGGGCTGTGGTTTCACGGGCGCGCGTGGGGCCTTCCGGGAGGCTGGCGCCGCAACCCGGGCTCGACGCACATCGGCGGCGGCTCGTCCCACTCCGGCAGCGGCAGCAGCGGCAGCAGCGGAGGAGGCAGGGGCGGCAGCGGTCCGGGCGCGGCGGCGGTGGCGGTGGCGGTCGTCGCCGCGGCGGGCATCGTGTTCGTGCTCGCGGGCACCGAGGGCGCCCGCTACGACGGCTGGGTGGGCGTTCCGCCCGACGAGCTCGTCTACCTCCAGGACGCCGACGGATCGGTGAGCTCCCTGCCCCTCTCGGCGCTCACCCCCGAGCTCGCCGCGCGCTCGTACGGCGCGACGATCTACGAGGGCCGCGACGACCGCTACCTCCGCCTCGGGCGCGCGCCGCTCGACCGCGTCGGGCTCACGCTGCAAGCGGGCATCGCGTCGGCGATGGTGCCGCGCGCCGGCGGCGGGAGCGTCTTCGCGCTCGGCGGCAGGGCCTTCTTCGGGGGATTCCCGCTGGCCCAGGTGGGCATGGGTGTGAGCGCCGACGTGGTCGCTGCCACCGACGGAGCGCTGCTCGCGATGGTGGGCGGCGAGGCGCAGGTGATGCCGCTGCTCTGGGGCGGCGTGTACCTCGGCGCGGGCTGGTCGTCGCTCACGCCGGGCGACGCCGGCCAGCGCGTCGGCGGCTGGTACGCGCGGGGAGGCGTGCAGCTGGAACTGCCGATCACGACGCGCCTGGCGGCGAGCCTGCGCGCGGGCGTCGGTCGCATGGACCTCGGCCACGCGATTGGCGCGCTGGTGATGCCGGAGTTGTCATTGGGGCTATCGGTGTATTGAGCGCACGCCGTGCAGTTGCCGGCCTCGCCGAAGGTCCGGCGGCCAGGCGCGTCGACCGGTGACGTCGCCCTGGGGGGGGTTGCAGCGGCGCCCGGGCTCTTCGGGTATCCTCGCCGGATGAAACGGGGGGACGACTCGTTCTACGCGTCGCAGTGCGCCGTGCTCGAGCGCGTGGCCGCGGGGGCGCCGCTGCGCGAGATCCTCGAGGCCGTCGTGCTGGTGATCGAGGGGCAGGCCGACGGGATGCTCTGCTCGATCCTCCTGTTCGACCCCGACGCCCGCACGCTCTCCCACGGCGCCGCGCCGCACCTCCCGCCCGCCTTCGTCGCCGCCGTCGACGGCTCGGTCGTCGGACCGACCGTGGGCTCCTGCGGCGCGGCCGCCTACTTCCGCGAGCGCTTCGTCGTCGAGGACGTCACCACGCACCCCAACTGGACCGACTACCACGCCCTGCTCGCCCCCGCCGGGCTGCGCGCCTGCTGGTCCGCGCCCATCCTTTCGCCCTCCCAGGATCTGCTCGGCACCTTCGCCATGTACTACCGCCGGCCGCGCGGCCCGACCGAGCGCGAGGAGGCCTGGGTCGACGCCGCCTCGCACCTCGCCGCCGTCGCGATCGTGCACGACCGGGTGAGCCGCTCGCTCCGCCTGAGCGAGGCGCGCGCGCGGCACCTCGCCCGGCTCTACGCCGTCTCCAGCAGCGTCAACGAGGCCGTGCTCGTCGTGCGCGACCGGCGGGAGATCCTCGACGCCGCGTGCCGCATCGCGGTCGAGCAGGGCCTCGCGCTGCTCGCGTGGGTGGGCGCCTACGACGAGGCCAGCGACCGCCTCGCGCCCGTCGCCCGCTTCGGCAGGGACGACGGCTACGTCGACGCCGTCCTGCTCGGGCTGCACGACGACCGCATCAACCGAGGCCCCGCCGCGCGGGCCCTGCTCTCCGGGGCGCCGACGATCTCCAACGACATCGCCAGCGACCCGGGCTTCTACTTCAAGGAAGACGCCGCGCGGCGCGGGTTCCGCTCGTGCGCGGTGTTCCCGCTGCGGCTCGGCGACGGGGGCCGCGGGGTGCTCGCGATCTACGGCGACGCCGTCGGCTTCTTCGGCGACGAGGAGCTCAAGGTGCTCGGCGCCGTCGCCGACCACATCTCCGTCGCCATCGAGCAGGCCGAGCGCGACGGGGAGCGCCGCCGCCTCTTCGGCGAGCTCAACGAGCGCACCGCGCAGCTCGAGCGCACGCAGCGCCTCTACGACGCCCTCAGCAAGGTCAACCACGCCACGGTGCGCTCGCTCTCCCCGGGCGAGCTGCTGGACGAGGTCGCGCGCGTGCTCGTCGCGGCCGGCGGCTTCCCGATGGCGTGGCTGGGCCGGCACGACCGCGCGACCCAGCGGGTCGAGGTGGTCGCGCACGCCGGCGACGCCGCGGGCTACCTCGACGCCACCGCGGTGTACGCCGACGAGCGCCCCGAGGGCCGCGGCCCGGTCGGCACCGCCGTCCGCGAGGGGCGCACCTACGTCTGCAACGACTTCCTCGCCGACCCGCGCACGGAGCCCTTCCGCGCGGCCGCGGCGACCTCGGCGTGGCGCGCCCTCGCGGCCTTCCCCGTGCGGCGGGGCGGCGCGGTCTACGGCGCCGTGGCCGTGTACGCCCGCGAGGTGGGCTTCTTCGGCGCCCCGGAGGTGGCCCTGCTCGAGGAGGTCGCCGCCGACGTCTCCTTCGCCCTCGACGCCTTCGAGCACGAGGCCCGGCGACGGCGCGTCGAGCGCGAGCTCGCGGAGAGCGAGGAGCGACTGCGCCTGCTCAACGCCCTCGGCGAGGCCACCCGCGAGGTCGACGACCCCGAGCGCATCCTCCCGGTGGCGCTGCGCATGCTCGGCGAGCACCTGCGGCTGTCGCGCTGCGTCTACGCCGACCTCGACCCCGACGGCGACCGCCTCGTGGTGCCGCACGACTACACCGACGGCTGCGTGAGCGTCGTCGGCGCGCACCGGCTCTCGGACTTTGGCCCGCGCGTCGCCGAGCAGGTCGCGCGGGGCGGCGCGCCCTTCGTGGTCCGCGACGTGGCCGCGGAGCTGGGGCCCGGCGACGGGGTCGCGGCCCTCGAGGCCGTCGGCGTGCGCGCCTTCGTCTCCTGCACGCTGGTGCGCCAGGGCGTCGGCCGCGCCGTGTGGTCGGCGCACCAGGCGGCCCCGCGCGACTGGACGCCGGCCGAGGTCAACCTGGTGCAGGCCTTCGCCGAGCGGTGCTGGGCGACCATCGAGCAGCGCGCCGCCGAGGCGAGGCTGCGCACCAGCGAGGCCCTGCTGCGCATCGCGGGCCGGGCCGCGCACCTGGGGGGCTTCACCTACGACCCCGCCGCCCGGCGCGTGGAATGGTCGGACGAGGTCTGCGCGATCCACGGCGTGCCCCCGGGCACCGTGCCCACGCTCGCGCTGGCGCAGTCGGCGTACCCGCCGGAGTCCCTCGCGGCGCTGCGGCGCAGCGTCGAGCGCTGCGCGGCGGAGGGCGCGCCCTTCGACGTGGAGGCGCGGATCCAGGCCGCCGGGCGCCCGGCCTGGGTGCGCATCATCGGGCACGCCGAGCGCAACGCCGCGGGCGCCATCACCCGGGTGCAGGGCGCCTTCCAGGACGTGAGCGACCGCCACACGCTGGAGGAGCAGCTCCACCAGGCGCAGAAGATGGAGGCCATCGGGCAGCTCGCGGGCGGCGTCGCGCACGACTTCAACAACCTGCTCTCGGTGGTGCTCTCGTACGCGCACTTCATCGCCCGCCGGCTGAGCGAGTCCGACCCGCTGCGGGCGGACGTCGAGGAGATCCGCAAGGCCGGCGAGCGCGCGGGCGAGCTCACGCGCCAGCTCCTGGCGTTCAGCCGGCGGCAGATGCTCCAGCCGCGCTTGCTCGACCTGAACCAGGTGGTGGCGGGCCTGGAGAAGATGCTCCGGCGGGTGCTGGGCGACGACGTGGACTTCTCGTTCCTGCCGGGCGAGGGGCTGGGCGCGGTGCTCGCCGACCGCGGCCAGCTCGAGCAGGTGCTGCTGAACCTCGTGGTCAACGCGCGCGACGCGATGCCCACGGGCGGGAGCCTCACGGTCGAGACCGCCAACGCCGTGCTCGACGAGGCCTACGCCGCGGCCCACCACGGGGTCGCGCCGGGGAGGTACGTGCGCCTCGCGGTGACCGACACCGGCGTCGGCATGGACGCGACCACCCGCTCGCGCATCTTCGAGCCCTTCTTCACGACCAAGGAGAAGGGCAAGGGCAGCGGCCTCGGGCTCTCGACCGTGTACGGCATCGTGACCCAGAGCGGCGGCCACGTCTGGGTGTACAGCGAGCCCGGCACCGGGACGGCGTTCCGGGTGTACCTCCCGCGCACCGACGGCGACCCCGCGACCGAGGCCGCCGACGCGCCCGAGACCGGCTCGCTGCGCGGCGCCGAGACCGTGCTGGTGGTCGAGGACGACGAGCAGGTCCGCGCCGTCGTGCGCGCCGCCCTGCGGCAGGCCGGGTACAACGTGCTCGAGGCGCAGAACGGCGGCGAGGCCTTCCTGATCTGCGAGCAGTTCGCGGCGACGATCCACCTGCTGCTCACCGACGTGGTGATGCCGCGGATGAGCGGCCGCGAGCTGGCCGACCGCCTCGCCGCGGTCCGCCCCGCGATGCGGGTGCTCTACATGTCCGGGTACACCGAGGACTCGGTGATACGTCACGGGGTGCTCGACGCGGGCATCGCCTTCCTGCCGAAGCCGATCACGCCCGACGCGTTGCTGCGCAAGGTGCGCGCCCTGCTCGACGCCGCTTGAATGAAGGCCAGTCGGGCCATTTGGCGATGGCCCCGCCCTGTTCGCGGAGCCACAATTTCTCCCGTGGTTGTGGTGGTGCTTCACTCCACCACTGGCCACGAAAGCGAGGCGCCATGCCCAGCAACACTCCAGTGCGCACCGTCCTCGGTGACGCCCCCATCACCACCATGCTGCCCGTCATCGAACTGTCGCGGGCCCGGGAGTTCTACGAACAGAAGTTGGGATTGACGCCCGAGGGAATGAAGCCCGACGGCCACTTCGTCTACGCGGTCGGCGGCACCCACCTGGCGCTGTTCCCGCGGCCGGGAGGCACCAGGGCCGATCACACCGCGGTCAGCTTCGAGGTGCCCGACATCGAGCAGGCCGTCGACGCGCTCGAGCGCAACGGGGTCGCCTTCGAGGACTACGACCTCCCCGACCTCAAGACCGTCCATCACATCTGCGCGCTCGGCGCCGAGAAGGCCGCGTGGTTCAAGGACACCGAGGGCAACTACCTCTGCATCCACCAGACGGCCTCCGCCTGATTCAGGCGGTCGCCGCGCGCGCCTTCAGGGCGGCGTGCACCGTCGCGGTCAGCTCGCCCGTCCCGAAGGGCTTGGCCAGGCGCGGCCCGTCGACCCGGTCTTCGCGGCCCTCCGCGTAGCCGGACATGTACACGATGGGCATCGCCAGGGCCCGCTCGCGCAGCCGCTGGCCGAGCAGCGCCCCGCCCATCCGCGGCATCACCAGGTCGGTCAGCACCAGGTCGATCGCGCCCTCGTGGGCGTCGATCACGCGCAGCGCGTCCTCGCCGTCGACGGCCGTGATCACCCGGTAGCCCGCGTCGCCCAGCATCTCGGCGATCACGTCGCGCACCAGGGACTGGTCCTCGACCACGAGGACGGTCTCGCCGCCCCCGGCCTCCGCGCCGACGCGGGCGACCTCGCGCACGGTGAGGGGGCCGCCCGCGCGCGGGAAGTACACCACCGCCGTGGTGCCGACGCCGACGGCGCTGCGCAGCTGCACGGCGCCGCCCGCCTGCGTGGCGATGCCGTGCACGCTCGACAGGCCGAGCCCGCTGCCCCGGCCCACCGGCCTCGTGGTGAAGAAGGGCTCGAAGGCCCTCGCCAGCACCGCCGGCTCGATGCCCACGCCGGTGTCCTGCACCTCGAGGCGCACGAAGCGGCCCGCGGTCACGTGCAGCTCCTCCGCGGCCCGCTCGTCGACCGCCACCACCGCGCTCCGGATCGTGAGCGCGCCGTCGGCGGGCATCGCGTCGCGGGCGTTCATCGCGAGGTTCACCAGCACCTGGCTGAACTGCGTCGGGTCGATCGAGATGGCGGCGTCGGGGGCCTCGTGCTCGACGCGCAGCTCGATGTTGCTGGGAAGAATCGGGCGCAGCAGGCCGCTCACCTCCTCCACGAGCCCGTCGATGCGGCGCACCTCCGGCGCGACGCGCTGCTTGCCCGCGAAGGCCAGGAGCTGCCTCGTCAGGTCGGCCGCGCGGCGGGCCGCCTCCAGGATCAGGCCCGCGGCCTGCTGCGTCGGCGCGTCGCCGGCGCGGCGCTCGATCGACGTGGCGGTGGCGGTCATCACCGTGAGGAGGTTGTTGAAGTCGTGGGCGATGCCGCCGGCCAGCCGCCCGGTCGCCTCGAGGCGCTGCGCGCGCACCAGCTCCTCGGCCATGCGCTCGCGCTCGGTGACGTCGAAGTTGAGCCCGAGGAAGCCCACCACCTGGCCGTCGACGCGCACCGGCGCGACCAGCTTGTCGAAGGCCCCGTCGACGCCGTCGTAGCGCTGGCGGATCCGCTGGCGGACGACCTCGCCCGCCAGGGCGCGGGCGTTGTTCTGCTGCCACGCCGCGAGCACCTCCGGGGGCAGGCCCGCCTCCGCCGGCAGCTTGCCGCGCAGGTCGCCCCAGTGGCGAATCGAGGTGGCGTTCTGCAGGACGTAGCGCCCGTCGGCGTCGCAGACCCAGAAGTCGAAGGGCAGGCAGTCGACGGCGGTGCGCAGGCGCGCGTCGCTCCGCCCGAGCTCACCCTCGACCCGCTGGCGCTCGTGGATCTCGGCGCTGAGCGCGCGGTTGGCCGCCACGAGCCCCTCGGTGCGGGCGGCCACGCGGGCCTCGAGGTCGGCCCGGGCCTCGCGCAGCGCGCGGCTGACGGCGTCGCGCTCGCGCACCGAGGCGGCGAGCACGAGCCCGGTCGCCGAGAGGGCGACGAGGTACCCGTCGAGCTGCAGGAGCTGGGCGTTGATGGTCCCGGCGGAGAAGGGGCTGCGCCCGCGCGCGGTCGCCCAGAGCATCAGGCCGTAGACGGCGAACACCGCGAGCGACACGCCGCGGGTGCCGACCCGGAGCGCGGCGAAGACGACGAGCGGCAGCGCGAGGTAGCTGCTCATGGTCACGACCCCGATGCGCAGGGGCCAGTCGTGGAGGATCGGCGCGAGGGCGAGGACGGCGAGGAGGACGCCGCCGCCGCGGCGCAGCGACACCGCGGCCCGCTCCTGGAAGGACAGCGCGATCGGGGTCACGAGGACCACGCCGCCGACGTCGCCGAGCCACCAGGTGAGCCAGGTGGACGGGAAGCTGACGGCCGGCAGCCGGCCGGTCGCGAGGAGCGCCCCGACGCCCGCGGTCGCCGCGATGGAGCACACGGCGAGGATCGCCGCGAAGAGCACGGCGACGGCGTTCGGGGTGTGCAGCGCGCGGCGGCCCCGCGCGAAGCGCTCGATGACGGCGGCGCCGGCGAGGCCCTGCAGCGTCGAGCCGACGGCGGTGGCCGCGGCGATGACGAGGGTGACGGCGGGGGGAACGCCCCCGAGGCGGGCGAGCACGATCAGGTTGGTCACCAGCGACCCGACGGCGACGCCCGGCCAGACCCCCCGGCCCGCGAGCAGCAGCGCCGCGAGGGCGATGCCCGACGGCAGCCACACCGCCGTGACGTTGCCGGGCGGGATCGCCACGAACATCCCGACGTACCCCGTCGCCACGTAGAGCGCGGCGACCAGGACCACCGTCGCCAGGAGGTGCTTCGACCGGGGTAGCTCGCCCATCGTCCTCGATCCCGCGGGTCAGCCCACGGCCCGGAGCGACTCCTCGCCCGTGTGCGGCAGCTCGACGCGCATCTCCGTCGAGCGCCCGGGCGTGCTCAGCACGTCGATGCGACCGCCGGCGGCCTCGACGAGGGTGCGGGCGATGCCCAGCCCGAGGCCCGTCCCCCCCTTGGCGGCGCGGGTGGTCTGGAAGGAGTCGAAGCTGTGCAGCAGGGCCGACGGCTCGATGCCCACCCCGTCGTCGCGCACGATGACGACGCACAGCGGGGGCGCGCACTCGATGATGACCTCGATGCGGCCGGGGCGGTTGGCGTCCTCGATGGCGTGGAGGGAGTTGGTCAGCAGGTTGGTCAGCACCTGGGTGACCTCCGTGGGGCCGAGCGGCACCGTGCCGTTGGAGCGCACGTCGAGCGTGACGGTGACCCGCCCCCGCGGCGCGAGCGGCGCGACCACCCGCACCGCGCGGGTCGCGCACTCGGCGAGGTCGGCCGTCGCGGGCCGCGGCACGAAGGTCGTGCGGGCCTCGGCCCGGGCGCGGCCGACGAGGTCGGTCGCGTACCTCAACGAGTGGCCCAGCTCGTCGAGAATGGGCCGCAGGCCCTCGTCGGGACCGAGCGTGACGCGCAGCTGGGCCATCAAAAGCGACGCGGCGACGAGCGCATTGTTGAGGTCGTGGCAGAGCGCCGCCTGGCCGAGGCTGACGGCGTCGTCGGTGTTGGCCGCGTCCACCGTGCGGGTGAGCGAGAGCCGCTCGGCCTCCTCGGCGGCACGCCCCGTGCGGTCGTCGGCGGCCAGCACGACGCCGAGGGTGCGGCCCTCGTCGCCGGGAATGGTCGCCACCAGGAACTCGACGTCGCGCTCGCTGCCGTCGCTCGTCCGCAGCGGGACGATCGCGCCGGCGCGGTGGCTCGTGCCCGCCCGCGCGATGACCTCCGCGAGCATCACCCGCGGCCCCTCGCCGAAGAGCCGCTCCACCGGCTCGCTGATCGCCGGCGCGGCGTCGAAGAGCGCGGCGAACTCCAGGTTGTAGCCGACCAGGTTGCCGTCGTGATCGAGCACCGCGATGCACTTCGGGCAGTGGCCGAGCACGGAGTGGAGGCGCGCGTTCTCCTGCTCGATGTCCGCGACATCGCCAGCCTGTAGCCAGACCCAACCAGCATGCATGACACGTCTCCTCCGGGGCCGAATTTACTCCCCGATCGCCGCCGCGATCAACCGAGCGCCCGCCCAGGGCCCAGCAATGCCGACGAACGACCATGGATATGGAGTTACCCGTCACGCGCGAGTCATCGAGGCACGAACACCTGATTGCCAGTTCGCCGCGCGCACATAGTGCGCAGTCCCGGACTCGTAATAATCACTTGCGACCCATGACAGAGGGCTCAATATATTTCGCCGGGGCTGTTGTCGGCCCCCGATCGCGAGAGGGGAGTTCAGTCATGGGAACGATGAAGAAGAACGACGTGTATCGTGAGGTCGAGCAGACCTTCGGGCAGGTGCCGGGCTGGGTTCGCCAGATGCCCGACCCCGCCGTCGAGGGCTTCTGGAGCCTGATGCGGGACGTCCAGCTGGGCGAGACGAAGATCCCCAACAAGTACAAGGAGCTGATCGGCCTCGCCGTCGCCGGGGCCACCCGCTGTCGCTACTGCGCGCTCTTCCACACCGAGGCGGCGAAGCTCAACGGCGCCACCGACGAGGAGATCGCCGAGGCCAGCATGCTGTCGGGCATCTCGATGATGGCCAGCACCTTCCTCAACGCGCAGCAGGTCGACTACGAGCAGTTCCGCCAGGAGACGCTCGGCATCGTGGCCTACGCGAAGGCGCACATGCCCAACCAGCCGTCGACCCAGAGCCCCAGGGCCGACAACGCGCGGGCCGATCGTGCAAGGCACTAGCTCCGAGCTGCTGCTGCGCCTCGAGGCCGACGAGCTGCTGCGCCGCGACGGCTCGGGTCATCGCACCACGCGGCGCTGGCAGGCGGCGATGGCGCGCGCGGCCTTCCGCCTGATGCGCGCGGGCGCCGCGGACGACGACCTGCGACTGCCCGTCGCGTGCGCCATCGTCGAGTTCTACCAGGACCTGCCCAACGACGAGCTCGCGCGGCTGCTCGAGGTGCTGACCCCGATCGAGGCCGCCGAGCTCACCCGCCACATCACGACGCTCGAACAGCGCGGCGACTTCTGACCGACGACGGTCGGTCGCCCCAGGGGACATGACAGCAGGGGGTGACTGCGGCTACGACGATGTCCGGCCGACGCCTTCCCACTCTTCCATGAACCCCCCTCTCCCCTGCGACGCAACGCCTTCCTCCGCCCGGGTGCGCAGCCGCGCCGCGTGGTGGCTCGCCGCCGCGCTGGCGGGCTGCACCGCGCCATCGACCTACGTGCTCGACGACGCCGCGGTCGACGCCCCGACCGCGGCCGACCGCGGGGCGTCCACCGACGCGGGCCCGGACGCACCCGCCCCCGACGCCGCGGCCGACGTCGCGA
>JAQBQI010000143.1 GCA_028287085.1 Myxococcaceae bacterium | reverse complement strand
CGGGGTCGCCCGGCGCGAGGCCCCGCGCGTAGTCGGCGACGGCCGCGAGCTGGGCGAGCTCGGTGGCCGGGCCGAGCGCCTCGCGCAGCCAGAGGGCCAGCTCGTAGGCCACCCGCGACCGCCCGTCGAGGAAGCGCCACGGGTGCTCGGGGTTGTAGCCCTTGCGCTCGCCCGCGCCGGCGTCGCCCTCGTCCCAGCGCTCGCGCAGCGCGCCGTCGCGCGCCGCCGCGTGGAAGAGCGGCAGGTCGCGGTACAGCCGCAGCCGGTTGCGCCCCACCTCGTGGAACATCTCCCCCATGCCCGCGCGGCGCATCACCGCGACGCCCTCGGCGAGCTCCTCGGGCCGGGCCCACGGGTCCCACAGGATCATGCTGTGGCCCCGCGCGCGGGCGTACTCGAAGCGCCCCGGGTGCTCCCGCGCGAGGGCGCGCATGGCGGCCACCGCGGCGAGCTGCTCGGCCACCGTGACGCCCTTGTTGAAGCGCGCGAGCGCGTCGTCGGAGAAGGCCTCGAAGCCCGAGAGGTACAGCTCCACGACGTGGCCCGCCTCCGCGGCGGCGGCCACCGCGGCGCGCACCTTCGGCAGCTCGCGCACGAAGGTGTCGACCCGCGCCGCGAAGAGCCACCGCGCCGGCCGCACCCCGCGCGCCGTCGCCGCCCGCAGCAGCGGCGCGAGGTAGCGCACCGCGTGCTGGTCGCTCAGCACGAACTCCTCCACCGACGGGTCGCGCGCGCTCCAGAAGGCCGCCTGGTCGGCGACGTCGGCGATGACCTCCGCGTCGGCGCGGCGCTCGTAGTCGCCGCCCATGTCGCAGAAGGCGCAGCCCAGCCGCGCGACCGACTCGCCCTCGGGGAGCTCGACGCCCGCGAAGAAGGGCAGCGCCATGGGGTCGGCCGCGTAGGGGCAGCCGACGTTGCCGAAGAGCGTGCGCCGCGAGGTGCGCGGCGGGGCGTCGAGGGAGATCACCTCCTGCGCGACCAGCGCGTCGAAGGGCGGGCGCGCGCCGTCGTCCTCGGGCAGCGGCGCCCCCGCGAGCAGCGCCCCCGCCTCGACCCGCGCCACGCCCGGCACCGCGCCCGGGTCGCCGCCCGAGAGCCAGGCCCGCAGCCACCCCTCGAAGGCCCGCGCCAGCCGCGGCAGCGACGGCGCCCGCCGCGTGGCCCCGCGGCGCAGCAGGCCGGGCCTGGCGCCGATCACGTAGTCGACGCCCGCCACCGGGTCGAACGAGTCGCCCCGGGTGACGTGCACGCAGCGCCGCCCCGGCGCCGCGGCCGCCCAGTCGCGCACCACCTCCGGGTGGATCACCCGGTCGAGCACGAGCACCTCCACCGCGCCCTCGTCGAGCCAGCGCCGCAGCCGCCGCCCCACCTCGGCGTCGCGCGCGGCGTCGCGGCCGTCGTAGTAGACCCGCACCATGCGCGCGTCGCAGCCCAGCGCCCGCGCGCGCGCCCCGAGGTGGGCGAGCAGGCTGTCGGGGAAGAAGCCCTCCCGGGCCTCGCCGTAGAGCACCCCGAAGGCGACCACCGGGCTCACGCCGCGCCCCGCACCGGGCGCAGCTCGACGTCGCCGTAGAGGTCGAGGTAGCCGCGGCGCACGCCGTAGCAGCGGCCGCGCAGGTCGCAGCCCGCGCACGCCGGCGGGTGCACGAACTCCCCCCCGTCGTACCCGTCGGGGATCTCGTCGAGCGACCCGCCGCGGGCCTCGTCGGAGACGAGGCAGAGGGGCACGCCGCACATCGACGCGAAGCCCGCGCACGACACGCCGAGCGCGCGCGCCTCCCGCGCGGCGGCCTCCATCGAGGGGAGCACCTCGCCGTAGCGGGGGACGAGCTCGCGGTCGCGCGGCACGAGGTCGCTCGACGGCGCCACGAAGGCGAGGCCCAGCTCGGCCCGCGGCCAGCGCGCGGCGATCAGCCGCACGAGGTCGACCAGCCCGAGGTGGTTGCGCCGGGTCACCACGCACAGCACCGAGACCGACAGCTCCGCCCGCGCGTGCAGCGCGTCGAGGCCGCGGAGGGTGTCGGCGAAGGTGCCGGGGGCCTCGGTGATGGCGTCGGAGAGGTCGGCGTCGGCGGCGTGCAGCGAGACCTGCACCCGGCGCAGCCCGGCGTCGACCAGGGCGGCGACGCGGGCCGGGTCGCCGAGGCGCGTGGCGTTGGTCTGCAGGCCCACCGGGTGCGGGCTCGACGCGCGGGCGAGGGCGACGAACTCCGCCAGGCGCGGGTGCAGCGTGGGCTCGCCGCCGGTGAGGGTGATCCAGCGGCCGGCCGCGCCCGAGCGGGCGAGGGCGGCGCGCACCGGGGCGTCGTCGGCGGTCGGCAGGTGCGTCGACACGAAGCAGAAGCGGCACGCCTGGTTGCACTGGAAGATCACCCGGACGAGGTCCTCCTCGACGGTGGGCCCGCCGGGCGGCGTGGTGCGGTTGGACTGCACCAGCTCGCGCGCGACCTGCTCCTGCACCGACGAGATCACCGAGAGCCGCCGGCGCAGGCGCTCCTCGGCGACGGGCGCGACGGCCGGCTCGCCGAAGCGCCGCAGGGCCTCGCGCGCGAAGCCCGGGCAGCGGTCGCGCACGGCGCACCCGGCGCAGGCCGCGACGTGCTCGTGGTCGGGCCGCGCGCTGAGCCCGGCGGTCATCGCGTAGAGGTGGGCCACGCCCGCGGGCCGCGCGAACACGCACGGCGGCGGCCCGCTCTCGGGCGAGAGCCGCACCGCCAGCCCCGCGCGCCGGCCCTCGAGCGCCACCCCCTCGATCGCCCGCGCGGCCTCGGCGTACGACACCAGCGCGGCCTCGTCGGGCGAGCGCACCGGCACCCGC
>JAQBQI010000124.1 GCA_028287085.1 Myxococcaceae bacterium | reverse complement strand
CGGGGTCGCGGCGCCGGAGTCCTGGACGCCAGCATCGGAGGCGGCGCGCACGGGCGTCTCGGTCGGCTGGGCGGCGTTCGCCCGGGCGCCCGGCGCCGGGGACTCCGTGGTGCCGGTCGCGGCGCTGGGCTGGCTGCGGGCGATCAACGTCGTCGCCTCGGAGGAGGCCACGACGGTCGACTCGGTGGTGGTCGCCGCCGTGGTCTCGTCACCCTCGGAGGGAGCGCAACCGGAGGCGAAGACCAGGGACAGAACCGAGAGGGCCGCGACGACGTTGGATCGTTCCATGAGGCCCAAGAAAGCGGCCCAGACCCGCCTGGGCAAAGCATTTCGCGTTGGCGACCACGGCGGTACATCGGCGAGAAATGTCGCCAAACGGGTGCCGGGAGTGCCGCCGCATGACCGCCTTCGGTCCCTTTCCCTACACCCCAAAAGCGCCATTCCCTGGAAAGCCATTCGCCATCGAGCGCCAAGCGCGGAAAGCCGTCAGGTGACCGCTGTCGCCAGTGTGGGCAGGTGCAGGCGGTCGATTCTTGATCGCCCGATGACCAACAACGGCCCCTGGAGGGGCAATGCCGCCGTTCGCAGGGGGTCGTCGGTCGCGGCCAGATGGTCGCCCCGCGACGATTCCGGTCGTCGGCGCGCGTGGCGGAGGGCACCACCCGACGAAGGGAGCACACTCCTCCGATGCGTCGCGCACCGATCACGCTCCCCGCCCTCGGCCTCGCCGCGGTGATGTCGGCGCCCGTCCACGCGGAGGAACTCCCCGTCCCGGTGCAGTCCGAGCGCCTCGCCAACGGACTGCGCGTCGTGCTCTCGCCCGACCACACCTCGCCCACCGTGGCCATCGAGGTGTTCTATGACGTGGGCGCCCGCGTCGAGGAGCCCCACCACTCGGGCTTCGCGCACCTCTTCGAGCACATGATGTTCCAGGGCAGCGCCAACGTCGGGAAGGGCGAGCACTTCCGGCTCATCACCGCGCGCGGCGGCGACCTCGACGGGCGCACCAACCAGGACCGCACCCACTACGCCGACACGCTCCCCGCCAGCGAGCTCGGCCTCGGTCTCTTCCTCGAGGCCGACCGCATGCGCTCGCTCGCGATCACCCGCGAGAACTTCGAGATCCAGCGGCAGGTCGTGATGGAGGAGCGTCGGCAGTCCTACGAGAACCGCGCCTACGCGCTCTCGTTCCTGCGGCGCGACGAGCTCGCGTACCGGGGGTACTTCCCCTACGAGCACGGCACCCTCGGGCTGATGGCCGACCTCGAGGGCGCCTCCCTCGACGAGGTGCGCGCCTTCCACGACCGCTTCTACACGCCCGGCAACGCCGTGATCGCCGTCGCGGGGGACTTCGAGCCCGCGCAGGCCATGGCCCTCGTGCGGCAGTACTTCGACCCGATCCCCGCGCGCCCGGCGGCCGACTGGCAGTCGCCTCCCTACGAGGCGCAGCGCGACGAGCGCCACGAGTCCATCACCGACGCCCACGCGACGGCACCCGGCCTCCACGTCGCGTGGCACATCCCGCTGCGGCGCACTCCCGATCACTACGCCCTCGACATGCTCGCCACCGTGCTCGGCAGCGGACGCAGCTCGCGGCTCTACCGACAGCTCGTCCGCGATCACGAGGTCGCCCGCTCGGTCGAGGTCGACACCGAGGGCCACCGGGGCCCGGACATCTTCACGCTCTGGTGCGTACTCGCCGCGGGGCACACCGGCGACGAGGCCCGCGCCATCATCGACGCCCAGCTCGACGACGTCGCCCGCCACGGCGTCACCGCGCGCGAGCTCGAGCGCGCCCGCAACCTCACGCGCCGGGAGTTCGTCTTCGGGCTCCAGAGCAACCTCACGCGCGCGCGCCGCCTCGCGGTGTACGAGCTCTACGACCACAACGCGACGCTGGTGCGCACCGAGCTCGACCGCTACCTCGAGGTCACCGCCGCGGACGTCCGGCGCGTCGCCGGGCAGTACTTCGCCCCGAGCAACCGCACCATCCTCGACGTGCTTCCGCCGGGCGCGCGCTGAGTCAGCCGACGCCGAGGACGCGCCGCGCCCAGTCGTTGGCGAGCTTCCCGTCGGGGTCGTACCGCGCCGCGAGCGCCCGGAAGTCTTCGAGCCGCGGGAGCTGCCCGCGCAGGTACGCCGGGTCGAAGCCCGCCTCCTTCCCCCAGTGCGGGCGCCCGCCGTTGCGCACCGCGAAGGCCTCGAAGGCGCGGAGCTGATCGGCCCAGCGCTCGTCGGAGTCCATGTTGTACATGCCGAGCCAGATCGAGTCGCGGCCGTACGCGGGGCTCAGCCAGAAGTCGTCGCCGCGGGAGAAGCGGACCTCCTGGATGAAGTTGTACGTGTGCCCGCCGTCGAGCAGCGCGCGGCGGTACTCGCGCAACAGGCGCGGGGCGTCGGCCAGGTCGAAGGCCCACTCGGTCTCGCGGTGCACCGGCGGATCGGGCGTGAGGAAGCCCACGTGGCTCTTGCAGATGCGCTCGTAGCGCTTGCCCACCTCGCGGCCGAGGACGCGGTTGCAGAGCGGCACGAGTCGCTCGCGGTCGAGGCGCTGCAGCGCGACGAGTGAGCGGTACACCGCGACCGACAGGAGCTCGTCCTTGAACCACCGGACGAGCTCGTTGTCGTTGCGGGGCGCGTCCGTGCGACGGTTCTTGAAGACGATGACGTGGTCGTCGGGGACGAGCCACCAGAGCTTGAAGTGGTCGAAGCCGCGCAGGTGCTCGTCGAGGCGATCGACCACCTCGTCGAAGGGCGCGCGCTCGGTGATCGCGTGCATCTGAAACGAGCGCACCACCTGGAGCGTCACCTCGTAGACCACGCCGAAGCAGCCGAGCCCGACGACGACAGCGTCGAAGTCCGCGTCGCCCCTCCGCAGCGCGCGCTCCTCGCCGCGCCCGTCGACGAGCCGTAGCGCGACGACCTGGGCCGCGAGGCACTGGAAGGCGAGGCCCGTCCCGTGGGTGCCGGTCGAGATCGCGCCCGCGACGGTCTGTCGGTCGATGGAGCCGAGGTTGGCGAGCGCCAGGCCGCGTCGATCGAGCTGCGCGATGAGCGCGCGGAGCGTGACGCCCGCCTGCACGGTGACCTGCAAGGTCGCCGCGTCGACGGCCAGGACGCGGGTCATGCGCTCGAGCGAGACCAGCGTGTCGTCGGTCACGATCGCCCGCGACCACGAGTGCCTCGACCCCATCACCCGCACCCGCGCCGCCCGCCGGACGACCTCACGCAGCTCCGCCGCGGACCCCGGGGTCGCGATCTCCGCGGGCGCGAACACGACGTTGCGACCGTAGTTGACGACCTGACGGAGCGGGCCTCGGTGCATGCCGACAGGGTAGTCGAGCGCCACGACGGAGACGCGTTTCCCGGTGGAGTCCTGACGCGCGTCCTGGCCCGGCGCCCGGCCGGTGCGAGCGGATGAGACTACAGCTCGATCTGCGTGCCGAGCTCGACGACCCGGTTGGGGGGGATGCTGAAGAACATGTTCGCGGGCCGCGCGTTGCGCGACAGGATCGCGAAGAGCACCTTGCGCCACTGCGCCATGCTCGACCGCCCCGACGTGAGCAGCGTCTCGCGGCCCAGGAAGAAGCTCGCCGACGCCGCGTCGACCTCGAGTCCGTGCCCGCCGCAGAGCGCGAGGCACTCCAGGACGTTGGGCGTCTCCATGAAGCCGTAGGTGGCAGTCACCTGCCAGAAGTTCTCGCCGAGCTCCCTCACCTCGATCCGGCGGGCCGGGGCGACCTCGGGCACGTGCTTCGTCTGCACCGACAGCAGGATCACCTGCTCGTGCAGCACCTTGTTGTGCTTGAAGTGGTGCAGCAGCACCGGCGGCGCGCCGTCGGGGTTGGAGGTCATGAACACCGCCGTCCCCTTCACGCGGTGGGGCTGGGTGGTCCGCACGTCGTTGAGGAAGAGGTCGATCGGGAGGGTGTTGGCGATGATGTGCCGGCCGAGGGTGCGGCGGCCCGTCTTCCACGTCGTCATGACCACGAACACCGCCGCCGCCATGGCCAGCGGGAGCCAACCTCCCTCCGTGATCTTGACCGCGTTCGCGCCGAGGAACGACAGGTCGAGCGCGAGGAAGAGGCCGACCAGCGCGGCGCTCTTCCACGGCGCCCAGCCCCACTGGCGAGTGACCTGGTAGAAGAGAATCGAGGTGATGCTCATCGTGCCGGTGACGGCGATGCCGTAGGCCGCCGCGAGGTGGGACGACTCGCGGAAGGCCACCACCAGCGCGATGCACGCGACCATGAGCAGGCGGTTGACCTCGGGGATGTAGATCTGTCCCTCCGCCGATCCCGAGGTGTGGACGATCGTCACGCGCGGGCAGTACCCGAGCTGCACCGCCTGCTGGGTGAGCGAGAACGCGCCCGAGATGAGCGCCTGCGAGGCGACCACCGTCGCCACGGTGGCCACCGCCACCATCGGGTAGACCAGCCACCCGGAGAGCAGGCTGAAGAAGGGGTTGGCCCGCGCCGCCTCGCCGCGCTCGAGCAGCACCGCGCCCTGCCCGAGGTAGTTGAGCAGCAGCGCGGGGAAGACCACGCAGTACCAGGCCCAGCGGATGGGCTTGCGGCCGAAGTGGCCCATGTCGGCGTAGAGGGCCTCGCCGCCCGTGATGCAAAGCACCACCGAACCCAGCAGCAGGAAGCCGTGGACGCCGTGCTCTCGAAAGAAGCGCAACCCGTGGATGGGGTTGATCGCGCCGAGCACCTCCGGCCGGCGGAAGATCCACGGGAGGCCCGCGGCGGCGATGCTCGCGAACCACACGAGGGTCGCGGGGCCGAACACGCGCCCGATGCCCGCGGTGCCGCGCTTCTGGACGAGGAAGAGCCCCACCAGGATCGCCACGGTGATGGGCACGATGAAGGGGTGGACGCTGGTCGTGGCGACCTCGAGTCCCTCGACGGCGGAGAGCACGGAGATGGCGGGAGTGATGATCCCGTCTCCGTAGAGCAGCGCCGCGCCGAAGAGCCCGAGCACCACGAGCGCGGCGCGCGACCGGGTGCGGTCGGGCGCGCCCATTTCCTGGCGGGAGGTCACCAGCGCGAGCAGCGCGAGCACGCCCCCTTCGCCCTGGTTGTCGGCGCGAAGGATGAACGACACGTACTTCACGGCCACGACGAGGATCAGCGACCAGACGATGAGCGAGAGCACGCCGAGGACGTTCTCGACCGTCGGCGCGACGCCGTGCTCGGGGGCGAAGCACTCCTTGACCGCGTAGAGCGGCGAGGTCCCGATGTCGCCATAGACGACCCCGAGCGCCCCCAGGGCCAGGCCGACCAGGCTGCCGTGCGCGTGGCCTGGGGTCCCGGTCGCGGGCTCGGGGACGGTCGGTGCGGGCGCCGGGGGAGCGGCGCGATCGGGTTGGGGGGAGTCCACGTCGTCAGACACGATGGCGCGAGGTGTACGCCCCGCCCCCGGGCGCCGGGTGTCAAGAAACCATCAAGATCCCCGCCGACGCGGGCCCCTTCACGCGGAGCTCGCCTCGCGGAAGCGGTAGCCGATCCCCTGTTCGGTCACGATGTGCCTCGGCCACGCCGGGTCGTCCTCGAGCTTCTTGCGCAGCACGGCCATGTAGACGCGCACGCGGTGGGGCTGGTCGGCGTGCCCCGCGCCCCATACCCCCTCCTGGATCTGCCGGTGCGTCAGGACCCTGCCCGCGTTCTGCGCCAGCAGCACCAGGAGCCTGTACTCGGTCGGCGTCAGGCGGATCGCGCGGCCCCCGGAGGTCACCTCGCGTTGCTCCAGGTCGATCCGCAGCCCGCCGAACGAGAGCGCGGCCGTCGCCTTCCGGGGCTCGTCGATCGTCGTCGCGTAGCGCAGCGCGACCCGCATCCGCGCGAGGAGCTCGTTCACCCCGAAGGGCTTGGTGACGTAGTCGTCGGCCCCGGCGTCGAGGGCGGCGACCTTGTCGTCCTCCTGGCCGCGTGCCGAGATCACCAGGATGGGCGCCTTCGTCGACCCGCGGAGCGTTCGCACCAGTTCGACGCCCTGCGCGGCGGGGAGGTCGAGGTCGAGCAGGATCAACGTCGGACGGTGACGGTCGGTCATCGCCAACGCCTCCGGCTCCGTCGTCGCCTCGATCGGTCGGAAGCCGTGCGCCGCGAGCGACGCCCGGATGAACAGCCGGACCGGCGCCTCGTCTTCCACGATCAGCACCAGGGGGCCGTCGGGGTTCACCGGATACGCCCTCGCGCTGGCCGCAGCGTGGTCACCGCGTCATCGCCCTCGGCCGAACGCGCGAGACGCGAGTCGCGCGTAGTGGACCACCAGGGACCTCGCGGCAGAGGCGATGAGCAGGAGTCCCAGCGAGGGCTCCCGTCCCCACATGCCGCCGCGGAGGAGCGTCGCCAGGACGGGGACGACACCCACCGCGACGAGCGCCCAGCCGAGCGCGAGGTCGCTTGAGTCGAGCAGTCCCGGTGTGGAGTCGCGCCGGGACTCCTTCGCATCCCGATAGGGGTGATTCGACGCCGGGATGCGCGCGCGCTCGTCGCCTGCGAGGGACACCGCGGTCGCAGGGCAGCTCGGGTCGGGTGCGAGCGGCGTCGACTTCGCGGTGGTGGGCGTCTCCGGTCGCACGATCTCACGCCGTCATAGACCGGCCGCGTATCAAGATGCCGTCAAGATTGGCCGGTCGCGGTCGTGCTGCGGCGCACGGAGCGACGCCTCGATCGAAGGCCTTGCGCGAGGGGCGCTCGCGCGCGATGAGGCATCGAGCGGGCGAAGGTAACCCCGAAGAGAACCCCGCATTGCCCTCCTCGACTGGAGGGGGAGAAGGCGATCCACGCAATGGGCACGAGCGGCAAGGCCAGGATCCTGGTGGTGGACGACGAGCCGAACATCCGCACGCTGTTGCGGGTGTGCCTGGAGGGCGCCGGCTACGACGTCGCCCTCGCGCCGAGCGGCGAGGCGGCGGTGACGGCGGCCCGGCGGTCGCCGCCCGACCTCGCCTTCGTCGACCTGCGCCTCGGGCAGATGGACGGGCTCGCGCTCACCCGCGCCCTCGCGCAAGAAGCGCCCGGCACGGCCGTGGTGCTCATCACGGCCTACGCCACGATCGACCACGCCGTCGACGCGATGCGCGCGGGCGCGGTGGACTTCCTCCCGAAGCCCTTCACGCCGGCGCAGGTGCTGCACACCGTCGACAAGGTGCTCGGCCAGGTGCGGATGCAGCAGGAGCTCACCGAGCTCAAGCGCGTCGGCGGCCGCGGGGTGCACGCGCGCTTCGACACGAAGAGCCCCGCGATGCAGCAGGCCCTGGCCTTCGTGCTGCGCGCCGCGCGCACCGACGCGACGGTGCTCCTGCTGGGCGAGACGGGCACCGGGAAGGGCTTCCTGGCGCGGCACATCCACGCGAACTCGCCGCGGCGCGAGCGGGCCTTCATCACGGTCAACTGCGCGGTCATCGCGCCCACGCTCATCGAGAGCGAGCTCTTCGGGCACGCGAAGGGCGCGTTCACCGGGGCCGACCGGGCGCGCGCGGGGCACGTCGAGGCGGCCGGCGGCGGCACCCTCTTCCTCGACGAGGTGGGCGACCTGCCGCGCGAGGCCCAGGGCAAGCTGCTGCGGCTGCTCGAGGAGCACGAGTACGTGCGCGTCGGCGAGACCGAGCCGCGGCGCTCGGAGGCGCGCATCATCGCCGCCACGCACCGCGACCTGCGGGCGGCCGTCGCGGCCGGCGCCTTCCGCGAAGACCTCTTCTACCGGCTCAACGTGGTGACCGCGACGCTGCCGCCGCTGCGCGACCGCCGCGAGGACCTCGCCGACCTCGCCGCGGGCGTCGTCGCCGACCTCGCGGCCCAGCACCGGCGCGGGCCCTTCACGCTGGCGCCGGCCACCCTCGCGGCGCTGGCGGCCTACGCGTGGCCGGGCAACCAGCGCGAGCTGGTCAACGTCCTCGAGCGCGCGGTGATCATCGCGGAGGGCGCCGAGCTCACGCCCGACCTGCTCCCCGAGGAGGTGCGCGCGACGGCGCCCGCCGCGGCCCCGCCCGACGGCGACACCCTCGAGGCCGCCGAGCGCCGGCACATCGCGGCGGTGCTCGCGCGCTCGCCCACCCTCGACGCGGCGGCCCGCACCCACGGCGTCGACCCGTCGACGCTGTTCCGCAAGCGCGAGCGCTACGGGCTTCGCTAGGTCGCCACGGGAAGGTCAGGAGGCTGCGAGCATGTTCCGATCTCTCCGCGCGCGGGTGACCCTCGGGTTCGTCGCGATCGCCCTCACCCTGCTGCTGGTCTCGGCGGTCGCGGTCGACTCGCTCCGGCGCCTCGGCGGCGAGATCGAGACGATCCTGCGGGAGAATTACCGCTCGGTCATCGCGTGCGTGGACATGGAGGAGGCGCTCGAGCGCCAGGACTCCGCCGCGCAGTTCGCCTCCACCGGCCACGACGACATCGCGCGCCCGATGCTCGCGGCGCAGCGCGCGGCCTTTGCGCGGGCCTACGCCGTGGAGCTGAGCAACATCACGCTGCCGGGGGAGGGCGAGGCCGTGCGCGGGATCGACGTGCGCTACCGCGACTACGTCGACGCGGTCGACCGGGCGCTGGCGGTCGACGCCGGGGCCGCGCGGACCGAGCGGTACTTCCGCGAGCTGCTCCCCCGCTTTACGCGGCTCGAGGAGGCGACGGGCCGCGTGCTGCGGATGAACCAGGCCGGCATGGAGGCCGCCGACCGCTCGGCCAAGGCGGCCGCCCGGCGCGGGGTCGCGATCACCTACGGGGTGGGCGCGCTCGCGCTGGCGCTGCTGATCGCGTTCACGTGGTGGCTGCCGCGGATGATCGTGCGGCCCGTGCAGCGCCTCGCCGACGCGGCGCGGGCCGTCGGCTGCGGCGACCTCGACGTCGAGGTCGCGGACACCGGGGTGCGCGAGCTCGCGCCGCTCACGGAGGCGTTCCGGCGCATGGTGGAGAAGCTGCGGGCGTACCGGCAGAGCTCGCTCGGCGAGCTCCTCGCGGCCAGGGACCTCGCCAACGTGACGGTGCAGTGCCTCCTCGACCCGACGGTGGTCTTCGGCCGCGACGGCGCCGTGCTCCTCTCCAACGAGGCCGCCCGGCGGACCTTCGAGATCGAGGCCGGCGACCCGCCCGCGGCCGGCGGGGAGGGCGCGCTCGGGCACGTCTTCGGGGCCGCGCGCGAGCGGGCGGTGGCGACGGGGGAGGTCGTCGCGCCGGGCAACCTCGCGGGCGCGACGCGCTGGCGCGACCGTCTGGGCGAGCGGTACTTCCAGGTGCGGGCGACGCCGCTGCGCGCCGAGGCCGACGACGGCCGGGTCATCGTGGTGGCCCAGGACGTCACGCGCCTGACCCGCATCGACCGGCTGAAGAGCGACATGGTCGCGACGGTGAGTCACGAGTTCAAGACGCCGCTGACGTCGCTGCGCATGGCCACGCACCTGCTGCTCGAGCCCGGCACCGGGCCGCTCACCGACGCGCAGCGCGAGGTCGTGACGACGGCGCGCGACGAGACCGAGCGGCTGCGCGCGCTCGTCGACGAGCTGCTCGACCTGGTGCGCATCGAGTCGGACGCGGGCGCGCTGCACCGGGTGTCCGTCGAGGTGGACCACCTCTTGCGCACGGTCGTCGACGGCCACCGGGCCATCGCGGCGGCCGCGGGCGTAGCCCTCGAGGTCGAGGCGCACGGGGCGCTGGCGCCGGCGCGCGTCGACCCGGAGAAGCTGGGCATCGTGCTGTCGAACCTGGTGTCCAACGCGATCCGCCACACGCCCGCGGGGGGCCGCGTGACCCTCGGGGCCGGGTCCGACCCGGCGGCGCTGCGCATCACCGTGCGCGACAGCGGCGAGGGGGTGGTGCCGACCGACCTCGCGCGCCTGCTGGAGCGCTCGACGACCCGCGGGGCCCACGAGGGCAGGTGGCGCGGGCTCGGGCTCACCATCGCCCAGGAGATCGTGCTCCAGCACGGCGGCGAGCTCCTCGCCGAGAGCGCCGTCGGGCGCGGCAGCGCGTTCACCGTGGTGATCCCGCACGAGCCCGAGCGGGCGGGCTGACGACGCGGCTCAGCGACGCCAGGGTCGCGCGTCTCTGCGCGAGCCGATCAGAACCAGGTGGTCATTCCGAGCGTGAGCGTGTCCTGCGAGCGGGCGTTCGGGACGAACGCGCGGGTCATCGGGTCGGTCGCCACCGCGCCGCGGAAGTAGGTCGGACCGCCGGCCGCGTCGTGCCGGTACTCGAGGCGCACCGACGCGTTGTCGTGAGGGCGGGCGTCGAGCGTGGCGGTGCCCGAGCTCACCCAGCTCGTGGGCCAGAAGATGTTCGACGCGGTGCCCGCGGCGTCGCGGGCGGCGGCCTCGTGGAAGAAGTCCCCGCGCGCGGCGAGGTAGAGCCACGGGCGGAGCCGGACGCGGGCGTAGAGGGCGCCCGCCGCCCACCACGAGGTGCCGAAGGCGTTGGGCTCGGCGCCGACGTTGCCGTGCAGCATCAGCGACAGCCACGGGCGCGGATAGACCGCGAGGTAGCCGTCGAGGACGTGGCGCCACGGGGTCGACCCGCGGCGCTCGGGCGCGTCGGGCGCGCGCTCGACGCCGCCGAAGTAGAGCGCGTGGAAGGTCACCCGGTCGGTCACCACGTAGTCGAGCGCGGCGGACACCGACTTCTCGTCGTTGTTGTCGACGACGCTGTTCCAGCCGTTGTAGCCCGCGACGCTGAGCGTGAGGGCGTCGGTGAGCCCGTACGAGGCGCGCATTCCCGTGTGGTAGAAGGGCAGCCCGAAGAAGAGGTTGGAGCGTGACCAGTTCCACTGATCCTTGACGGCCATGCCCTCGGGGCCGATCGGCGAGAGGAACACCCCCGCCTCCACGAGCAGGCCCCGGCCCAGCGGCGCGCGCCACGCGACCACGCCCTGCTGGACGAACTTCCATACATCGAAGTTCGACGCGCCCGCCCCGCCCGCGCCGCCGCGGTCGGGCTCGGCGAGATAGTATGTCTCCGGGGTCGATCCGACCTGGAGCGCGAGTCGCACCGACACGGGACCCAGCGTTCCCGTCGCGTCGAGCACGACGTTCGAGAGGGTGAAGGTGTTGTGCCGGTTGTCGAAGCCGCGGAAGTTGGTGATCCCGTTCGAGGGGCGGTTGAAGTTCCACTGGTAGAGGGCCTCGACGTAGCCCGCGAGCGTGACCACCGCGCGGGTCCCGGTGCGCGAGGTGCCCTCCGACGCGCTGGCGATCGCCGCCGTCGCCGGGGGAGCCTCGGCGGGCGCGGTCTGCGCGTGCACGACCCGGCCGGCGAGCGTGAGGATCAGCCCCGGCAGCGCGGGAACATACCGATCAATCTTCATCAGGATCGTTCCTATCGCGCGTCGAGCGCGAGGTTGAGTTCGAGCACGTTGACCCGCGGCTCGCCGAGCACCGCGAGCGTCGATCCCTCGGTGTGCGCGGCCACCAGCGCGCGCACGACCGCTTCCGACATCGAGCGGGCGCGCGCCACGCGGGGCACCTGTATCGCCGCCGCGGCGGGGGAGATGTGCGGGTCGAGCCCGCTCGCGCTCGTGGTGACGAGGTCGACCGGGATCGGGCTGGTGACGCCGGTCGCGCGGAGGGCCTCGACGCGCGCGCGCACCTCGGCGTGCAGCGCGGGGTTGAGCGGACCGTAGTTGCTGCCCGACGAGTAGACGACGCCGGTGGCGCCATCGACGCTCGCGGCCGAGGGCCGACCCCAGAAGTACTCGGGGTGCGCCGCGTTGTCGGCGAAGGTCTGCCCGAGGAGGGACGAGCCGCGGACGCGCCCGCCCTGCGTGATGAGGCTGCCGTTGGCCTGACGCGGGAAGCCGACCTGGGCGACGGCGGTGACGGCGGCGGGATAGGCCAGGCAACACACCAGCAGCAGGAAGGCCGTGATGACCAGACAGGGGCGAATGAGCTTCATGACGTCGATATCCTTGTTGGATGAACCGGTCGGGTCAGGCGAGATGCAGCCCGCGCACCATGAGGTCGATCGCCTTGATGGCGACGAAGGGCGCGATCACGCCGCCGAGCCCGTAGACCAGCAGGTTGCGCCGCAGGAGCGCGGCGGCGCCGAGCGGGCGGTAGCTCACCCCGCGCAGGGCGAGGGGAATGAGCGCCACGATGACCAGCGCGTTGAAGATCACCGCGGAGAGGATCGCGCTCTGCGGCGAACCCAGTCGCATCACGTTCAGCGCGGTGAAGTACGAACTCTGCGGGTGGTCGCGGGTGAGCTGGAAGGCCGCCAGCCCGGTGAACATGGCCGGCAGGATGGAGAAGTACTTGGCGACGTCGTTGGCCACCGAGAAGGTGGTCAGCGAGCCGCGGGTCATGAGGAGCTGCTTGCCGATCTCGACGATCTCGATGAGCTTGGTCGGGTCGCTGTCGAGGTCGACCATGTTGCCGGCCTCCTTGGCGGCCTGGGTGCCGGTGTTCATCGCGACGCCGACGTCGGCGCGCGCGAGGGCCGGCGCGTCGTTGGTGCCGTCACCCGTCATCGCCACCAGGCGCCCGCCCTCCTGCATCTTGTAGATATAAGCGAGCTTCGCCTCGGGGGTCGCCTCGGCCAGGAAGTCGTCCACGCCCGCCTCGGCCGCGATCGACTTCGCGGTCAACGGGTTGTCGCCGGTGACCATCACCGTCTTGATGGCCATCGCGCGCAGCCGCTCGAAGCGCTCGCGCATGCCGGGCTTCACGGTGTCCTTCAGGTACACAACGCCCAGCACCAGCGCGCCGTCGACGACGACGAGGGGCGTGCCGCCCGCGTTGGCGATCCTGTCGACGATGGGCTGGAGGTCACCGGGGACGACGCCGTTGCGCCCGCGGACGTGGGCCAGCACGGCGTCGCCGGCGCCCTTGCGCACCACCCGCTCGCCCGCGTCGACGCCGCTCATGCGGGTGCGCGCGGTGAAGGGCACGAAGCTCGCCCCCGCGGGGAGCACCGGCACGATGCCCATGGTCTGCGCGAGGGCGACGATGCTCCTGCCCTCCGGCGTCTCGTCGGGCAGCGAGGAGAGCGCCGCGACGGCCGCGAGCTCGCGCCGCTCGACGCCCTTCACCGCGATGAACTCCGCCGCCTGGCGGTTGCCGTAGGTGATGGTCCCGGTCTTGTCGAGCATGAGCACGTCGATGTCCCCGGCGGCCTCGACCGCGCGGCCCGACGTGGCGAGCACGTTGTGCTGGACGAGGCGGTCCATGCCCGCGATGCCGATGGCCGAGAGCAGGCCGCCGATCGTCGTCGGGATGAGGCACACCAGCAGGGCGACGAGCACGCCGAGGCCGAGCGAGCCGCCGAAGTAGCGGGCGAAGGGCTCGAGGGTCACCGTCGCCGCCAGGAAGATCAGCGTGAGCCCCGCGAGCAGGATCGTCAGCGCGATCTCGTTGGGCGCCTTCTGCCGCTCGGAGCCTTCGACCAGCGCGATCATCCGGTCGACGAAGCCGCCGCCCGGGTCCTGCCGGATCTCGATCTTGAGCCAGTCGGAGGCGACGCGCGTCCCGCCCGTGACGGCGCTGCGGTCGCCGCCCGCCTCGCGCACCACCGGGGCGCTCTCGCCCGTGATGGCGCTCTCGTCGACCGAGGCGATGCCCTCGACGATCTCGCCGTCGGCCGGCACGAGCCCGCCCGCCGCGACGTAGACCACGTCGCCGCGCTTCAGCAGGTTGGCGGACACCTCCTCGCCGATCGCGGGGGTCGCGCCCGGCGTGAGCGCGGTCTCGTCGCCCGCCGCGCGGATGCGCCGCGCGGTGGTGGTCGTGCGCATCTTGCGGAGCGTGGCCGCCTGGGCCTTGCCTCGCCCCTCGGCCATGGCCTCGGCGAAGTTGGCGAACAGCACCGTGAACCACAGCCACGCGATGAGCTGGACGTTGAACTTCACGTCGACGCGGTGGCCGCGCGCGAGGTCGTACAGGAAGAGAACCGTCACGAGGATGCTGCCGACCTCGACGACGAACATCACCGGGTTCTTCGCCATGGCGCGCGGGTTCAGCTTCCTGAACGCGTCGAGGGCGGCGGGCCGGACGATGGCCGTGTCCCAGATGGAGGCGGACGTGGGTGCTTGATGCCTGGTCATGGGCGTTGCCTGCGGGCGGCGTCGGCGGGGTGATCCCGTCAGCGCTGCATGAAGTGTTCGACGATCGGGCCCAGCGAGAGCGCCGGGAAGAAGGTCAGCGCGCCCACGATCAGGATCACACCGAGGAGGAGCGCCACGAAGAGACCGCCGTCGACGGGGAAGCTGCCCGGGCCGGGCGGGACGGGGCGCTTCTTCGCCATGTTGCCGGCGATGGCGAGCACCGCGACGATGAGGGGGAAGCGCCCGACGAACATCGCCAGCGCGAGCGTCACTGCATAGAACACCGGGTGCGCGGCCGAGTACGCGGTGAGCCCGGCGAAGGCGCTGCCGTTGTTCGCGGAGGCCGAGGTGAAGGCGTAGAGGATCTCCGAGAGGCCGTGCGGGTGCGGGTGCCACGGGGCGCCGGGAACCTCGGCGGCCGAGGCGTTCATGATCCCGGCGCGGCCCACCTCGGTGAGCACCGCGACGGCGCTGAAGAGCAGGATCGAGAACGCGGGGATGAGGATGTAGAGCGACGCCATGCGCACGTCGCGGCTGTCGATCTTCTTGCCGAGGTACTCGGGCGTGCGGCCCACCATCAGGCCCGCGAGGAAGACCGCGAGCAGCACGTAGACGAGCACGCCGTACATGCCGGCGCCGACGCCGCCGAAGACCACCTCGCCGAGCTGCATGTCGAGCAGCGGGACGAGGCCGCCCAGCGGGGTGAAGCTGTCGTGCATGCCGTTGACGGCGCCGCAGGAGGCGTCGGTGGTGACGACGGCGAAGAGGGCGCTGTCGGCGATGCCGAAGCGGGCCTCCTTGCCCTCCATGTTGCCGCCGCACTGGAGGGCGCTGGCGACCTGATCCGCGCCCGCGTGGGTCAGCGCGGGATTGCCCACCTGCTCGAAGTGACCCAGCGCCGCGACGGCGAGTACCGAGACGAGGGTCATCGTGGCGAAGACCGCCCAGCCGTGGCGGCGGTTCTTGACCATCTCGCCCAGCGTCACGCAAAGCGCCGCGGGGATCGCGAAGATCGAGAACATCTGAGCGAAGTTCGACAGCGGCGTGGGGTTCTCCCAGGGGTGCGCGCTGTTGGCGTTGAAGAAGCCGCCGCCGTTGGTGCCGAACATCTTGATGGCCTCCTGCGAGGCCACCGGGCCGCGCAGGAGCGACTGCGCCGCGCCGTCGAGGGTCGTCCAGTGCGCGGGGCCCGCCCAGGTCTGGACGACGCCCTGCGAGACCAGGAAGAGCGCGTACCCGAGGCAGAGGGGCACGAGCACGTAGAGGTGCGCGCGCACGAGGTCGACCCAGAAGTTGCCGAGCTTCGTGGTCTCGCGGCGGGCGATGCCGCGGATGAGCGCGATGGCCACGCAGAGCCCGACGCCCGCGGAGAAGAAGTTGTGGCTGCTGAGCGCGAGCGCCTGCGAGAGGTAGCTCATGGTCGACTCGCCGCCGTAGCTCTGCCAGTTGGTGTTGGTCGTGAAGCTCGTGGCGGTGTTGAAGGCGAGCCACGGGGCGACGCCGGGGAGGCGCGTCGGGTTGAAGGGCAGGGAGCCCTGGAGGCGCATCACGCCGTAGCTGATGCCCTGCGTGAGCAGCGAGAAGAGCAGCAGGCCGCCGGCGTACTGCTTCCAGTCGTGCTCGCTGGCGGGGTCGACGCCCGCGAGCCGGTAGACCAGGCGCTCGACGGGGCCGAGCACGCGCGCCGTGCGGGCGTTCTCGCCGGCGAAGACACGGGCGATGTACCGGCCCAGCGGCACCGCGACGGCGGCGAGCAGGCCGAAGAAGACGGCGGTGAGGGCGATGAGTCGCGGGGTCATGTCAGAACCTGTCCGGGCGGGCGAGGACGTAGAACAGATATGCAATCAGACCCGCGCTGGTCGCGAGTCCGAGGATCACGTCGAGTGGCATGGCGTCACATCCGGTCGAAGAGGACGACGAGGCCGGCCGAAGCCGCGAAGAGCGCCGTCGTGAGCGCGAGGATCAACAGGTCGGTCATGGGCGATCCGTCTTCAACCGCCGTGCCGTGGCGCGTCGGGCAGCGGTTCTGCGGCGCGGCGGAACAGGCATCGTGCAGCGGCGCACGAGTGCCCTCGATCGTCCGCGCAGCCGCGCACGAATCGAGACGGCCCATGAGCGCGGGGTGGCGCCCGGCTCGTGCCGTCGGGCTGAAGCCCTATCGTTTCTACACATTTCAGACGGCCGAGCGCCGCGGGAGACGCCGCCCACTTCGCGGTTGCGGACGGCCCGCGTCGCGGGCCTGCAACCGCTGAA
>JAQBQI010000095.1 GCA_028287085.1 Myxococcaceae bacterium | reverse complement strand
GTCGGAGTCTCCATCGTTGCCGCGGGCTTCAGCCCGTCGGCACGGCGGGCGTCGCGAACGGACCTGAGTGGCGGCCGCCTGGATGAGGGTCAGCGCGCGAAGAGCTCGAGCTGGCGCGGCGGCGGTGCGGCGGGCGCGGGCGCAACCGCGGAGCCCGGGAACGCCTCGAGCGCGGTGACCCCGAACTGCGTCGCGAGCAGCAGCGTGGCGGGGTGGTCGGCGAGGGCCTCGGCGGCGGCGGCGCGCGCGAGCTCGGGGGTGTTGTTGGTCTGCGAGAGGTGCATCAGCACGACGGTGCGCACGCCGCGGTCGAGGGCGCGCAGGAAGCGGGCGGTCTGCGCGTTGGAGAGGTGCCCGTGGTCGCCGCCGACGCGCTTCTTCAGGTGGTAGGGGTACGGGCCCGCGCGGAGCATGTCGCCGTCGTGGTTCGACTCGATGAGCACCGCGTCGCAGCCCGCGAAGTGCTCCATCAGCCCGGGCGGGACCTCCCCCAGGTCGGTGGCGAGCGCGGCGCTGCGGCCGTCGTGGTCGAAGCGCAGCGAGACCTGCGGCGCGTCGTGGGGCACGGTCATCGCGGTGACGGTGAGCGGACCGATCGCGAAGGGCACACGCGGGTTGAAGATGCGCGGCGCGCGGCGGCCGCCGAGGCGCACGCTGCGGCGGGTGGCCTCGCTCACGTAGAGCGGCGCCTGGTAGTGCTCGGAGAGCTCGGCGGCGTGGCGGCAGTGGTCGCCGTGGGAGTGGGTGACGACGATGGCGTTGGGGACGACGTCGAGCTTCGCTCGCGCGAGCTGGCGCCGGAGGGTGACCAGGGGCAGGCCCGCGTCGACGAGCAGCCGCGTCTCGCCGGCTTCGACGAGCATGGCGTTGCCGCCGGATCCGCTGGCGAGGACGGTCAATCGCACGGTCGGTCACTCTAGCCGGAAGGCGCCGACCCGGCCACGCGGGCAGCGCCGCGCGCAGCCGGGATCTTGTGCAAACCCACACTGTGGGCCATAGGTCGCATCCGACGAGGAGGGTTCGATGGACCTGCAGCTGGCTCGGCGGACTCGGTGGGGCTTCACGCTGGTGGAGCTGATGATCGTGGTGGTCATCCTGGGGATCCTCGCGGGCATCGCGATTCCGGCGTTTACGCGCTACACGAAGCGCGCGAAGACCAGCGAGGCGGTGGGGAACATCCGGGCCATCTACCAGGGCCAGATGGTGTACTACCAGCGCAGCGTGGAGGTGGGCACGGGCGAGCGCTTCGCCTCGGCGGCGACGTACACGCCCGACAACAACCCCACTTCGTCGAAGTACCCCGCGCGCCCGACCCTCTGGACCACCGACCCGCAGTGGACGGCCATCGGGTTCTCGCTCGACGGGCCGCACTACTACGCCTACGCGTCCTTCGCGTCGGGCTCGGGGGAGGGCGCGTACTTCTACTCGCGCGCCATCGGCGACCTCGACAACGACGACAACGAGTCGACCTTCTCGATCACGGGCACCGTGGTGCGCGGCGAGATACAGCGCGACCGCATGATCGTGACGCGAGAGCTGGAGTAGTCGGAAGGTCGGGACGGGGGGGGAGGGGATCGGGCGGGGGCGTCGGTCAGCAGTGATCGGGGCTGACGCAGGTGCCGTTGGCGGCGGTGCAGGCGGCGTTGTCGCGCCAGGAATACTGCCAGCCGTGGGACCAGGCGCGGCAACAGCAGAGGGCGCCGCCCGGCGGCGGGGTCGGCGGAGTGGGCGCCGGCTGCTGGAGGGCGACCGGCGGAGTGACGTGCGGCGCGGCCGGGCTCGGCTGGGCGGAGGCCAACGGCGAAGCGGCGAGGGTGACTGCGAAGGCGAGACCCAGAAAACGCTTCATGGTGGCTTCTGCTCCTTTGCTGCGCGAGGCGCGGGGCCCGACGCTGCACTGGCTTCGTGCGTCTTCCGGCGGGCGTCGTCAACGCCGCCGCCAGGCGCACGGCTGTGATACGGGCCGGGACACGCGGACTATTCACCCGCGGTCGAGAGCGGAGGAGCGACGAGGCGATGGGTGATGTGTTGAAGGTTCTGGACCCGGCGGTGCGCGGCTCGATCGAGCGCTTCTTCGCCGAGGAGATTCCCTTCAACCGCTACCTGGGGCTGCGGCTCGTGCACCTGGAGCGGGGCGTGGCGCGGCTCTTCCTGCCCTTCCGGCCCGAGCTGGTGGGCGACCCCTTCCGCCCGGCGCTGCACGGCGGCGTGGTGGCGGCGGCCCTCGACACCGCGGGCGGGGCCGCGGTCTTCAGCGAGCTCGCCCTCGGCGACCGGGTGTCGACCGTCGACATCCGCGTCGACTACCTGCACCCCGCGCGCTTGGAAGACCTCTACGCGGAGGCGACGATCAAGCGCGTGGGCAACCGCATGGGGGTGACGGCGATTCGCGCGTACCACGCGAGCGACCCCGAGCGGTCGGTGGCCGAGGCGATGGGCGTCTACAACATCCGCCGCAAGCACGACCGGTGAGCGACGACGGGCACTGGATGCGGGAGGCGCTGGCCGAGGCGGCGCGGGCGGCGGCGGCGGGCGAGGTTCCGGTGGGCTGCGTGCTGGTGTCGGCGGCGGGGGTGGAGATGGCGCGGGCGCACAACCTCCGCGAGGCGCTCGAAGACCCCACCGCGCACGCCGAGGTGCTCGCGATGCGCGCCGCGGCCGCGTCGATCGGAACCTGGCGGCTGGAGGGCGTGACCGCCTACGTGACGCTCGAACCCTGCGTGATGTGCGCGGGCGCGCTGGTCAACGCGCGCATCGGGCGGGTGGTCTACGGGTGCGACGATCCGAAGGCGGGCGCGCTCGCGAGCCTGTACCGGGTGGGCGAGGACGCGCGGCTCAACCACCGCTACCCCGTGGTGGCCGGGGTCGAGGCCGAGGCCTGCGCGGAGGTGCTGCGCGCCTTCTTCCGCGCCCGCCGGAAGGGTTCTGCGTTGACAGGGGGGTAGGGTCTTCGATAGGTTTCGCGACGGAGAGCTGTCCGAGTGGTCGATGGTGCCTGACTCGAAATCAGGTGTACCGAAAGGTACCAAGGGTTCGAATCCCTTGCTCTCCGCCCGAAAATAGTCCCGGTGTTGGCGCGACGGCGCGCGCAACACAAGGGAGAGGTGGCCGAGTGGTCGAAGGCGCCGCACTGGAAATGCGGTGTACTCCAAAAGGGTACCGTGGGTTCGAATCCCACCCTCTCCGCAGCTGATGCGTCCGACGGCGGGGGCCGTCGCGAAACATCACGAAGCCCACGCCTGCCCGGCGGGGTTCGGCCGTCCGCCTCCCGCGAGAGCGATCGTAGCGCCGATCGCGCCGCATTTTGAAGCTGGAATCGTCGCCCCGGATTGCGGCCAATAAGGCTCCGATCGGAGGGCCCATGCGCGACGCACCCAGCGAAGAACAGCACCGTCTCCTCACGCACCTCGAAGCCCTCGTCGCGGCCAGCGCGGGGCCGCCCGACGCCGCGGCGCCCGTCGCGTGGATGCAGCTGGAGTCCCGCGGCCGCACCCGCGACTACCTCCTCGGTTGGCGCACCGAGGTCGGCGGCGCCGTCACCGTGCTCCACTGGCAGACCTCGCCCCTCGCGGCGGTCTTCTTCTCGACGCGCGTCGGCGACGACTACGAGATCGCCGTCGACGGTCGCACCCTCGAAGGAAGCCTCCGCGCCCGCTGCCTCCTCGACCTCGCCGCCGGCGTGCTCGTCGAGGTCGCCACCGACACCGCCGTCCTCTCCCGCCGCGACGGCGGACCGTGGCGGCGCGTCGGCGAAGCCCTCCCGCCGCTGCTCACGCCGCGCCCCGCGGGCGCCGGGCGC
>JAQBQI010000053.1 GCA_028287085.1 Myxococcaceae bacterium | reverse complement strand
CAGCTCGGCGCTGGCGTCGGCGGCGAGGGCGGCGCGGCGGCTCTGGCTGGCGGAGTTCACGTCGCAGCCGTCGAGGGCGGCGCTGTGGTCGTGGCCGTCGCGCGCCTCGTCGTAGTTGTTGCCCTGGGCGGGGTCGGCGAAGTTGAGCACGTGCCGCACGCGCCGCCCGTCGGGGCTGCGCAGGACGTGGGCGAAGCTGTCCTGGAGGGCGTGCAGCGCGCGGCCCATGTGCCAGCCGTAGCGCTGCACCGCGGCGTCGCGGCGGCCGCTGAAGGGCAGCGTCACCGGCACCGACTCGGCGAGGCGCAGGTCGACCGCGGCGCCTTCGCCGACGGCGAGCGCGACCTCGCTCAGGATGAACCCGCGGCACGCCGCCAGGGCCGTGCGGTCGCCGTCGGGGCCGTCGTCGGCGGGGGCGCGGAGGCAGTGCTCGCGCTGGTCTTCGGGGGCCGCGTGCACCGCCGCGAGCTCCTGGAACTCGTTGGCCGCGTAGCCGTGCAGGTCGTTGTCGCGCACGCCCAGCAGCAGCGCGAGCGACCACGGGTTCTGCGCGTCGGGCGGCAGCTCGAAGGGCAGGTCGCGCGAGAGGCGCAGGCCGTCTTCGGCGGAGAGCCCGGGGGGCCGGGCGGCGCCGGGCCAGCCCGCCCGCGAGACCGCCGAGCGCGTCACGCGCTCGTGGCACCCCTCGGAGAACGCCGACTCGAAGGTGAAGGCATGCGCCGTCGCCGGGAGCAGCGACAGCGCGAACGGGAGGCAGGGGTGGCGCCGCATGTCCGGGCCCATGTGTGGCAGCGGGCCGCGAACGGACAGTGCCCGCCGGGGCGCTAGCGCGGCGCGCGGCCGCGCTTGAGGAGGCGCATCGCCTCGCGCACGCGGGCCAGCACCAGGGCGGGCGAGTCGGCGCCGGGGAGCACGCGGGTACCGGCCGCCGTGACCGTGGCGCGCAGCCGGCCCTCCTGCAGCGCGAGGGCCTCCGCGGCGATGCCGTCGGTCACCTGCTCGACCAGCGAGGTCACGCCGCCCGCGAGGGGCTCCGAGCGCCAGAGCGCGAACTCGCCGCCGCCGAGGCGGGCGCAGCTCACGCCGCCCGGCAGGATGCGCCGCAGCCGCTCGGCCACCGCGACGACCGCGTCGTCGCCGACCAGCTCGCCGTACTTCTGGTTGATCGCGCCGAGGCCGTCGAGGTCGAGCACCACGAGCAGCGCCTCGGGCCGGCCCGCGGCGTTGGCCCACGCCTCCATGCGCGACAGCAGCCCCTGCGTGGTGGCCGCGTCGGTGAGCACGTCGATGGTCTCCATGTGCGCCCGGATCTCGTCGACCCGCTGCGCGCGCGGCGAGTCGAGCACCCCCTGGAGGATCACCCCGCCCACCCGCACCCGGTCGCCGTCGCGCAGCAGCGCCTCGCGCACGCGCACCCCGTTGACGAAGGTGCCGTTGGTGCTGCCGAGGTCGCGCAGCGTCCACCCCTCGTCGCTGTAGAGCAGGGAGGCGTGGCGGCGCGACACCGAGCCGTCGTCGAGCACCAGCGCGTTGTCGGGCGTGCGGCCGATGAAGATCTCCCCGATGGTCGCCTCGAGCGGGAGCACCCGCCCCACGAGGCGCTTGCCCTCGCGCACGTAGAGCACCATCAGCAGCGGCAGGTCGTTGGCGTCGTCGGGCACCGCCGCCGCCGGCGCGTGGTTGAGGATCACCACCGCCGGGCGCAGCCGCGCGAGGAGGTTCTCCCCCTGCGGCGGCGGCTCGCTCTCGATCGGCGGTGCCTCGCTCTTCGGCACCCCCCAGGGGTGCGTCTCGGCCCGCAGCGCGCGCAGCACCTCGGGGTCGTCGGTGTGCGGCGCCCCCACCGCGAAGCGCACGGGGCGCTGCGCCCAGCGCTTGAAGACGTCGTCCACCAGGGTGTCGCTGTCGGCCACGTTGCTTTGGTTGTCGCTCATGGTGGGGTTCGATCCCGAAGGTTTCACGACTCGGTTGGCGCCATCAACCGCCGATGTCGGTGCGGCGCCCCGGGCCCGCGGCCTTCACGCCCCGACGGCGGCCAGCAGCGCCGCCCCGACCCGCTCGCCGAGTCGCCGCGCGTCGGCCGCGTCGGCGATCACCGCCGAGGCCTCGCGCCGGCACCAGGCCTCGCCCGTGGGGTGCGCGTAGAAGCCCTCGAGGCGCATCGCCCGGCTCGCGGCGTCGTAGCGCGCGAGGGCCCCGAGCGGCGTGCCGCAGTCGCCCGAGAGGGCCCCGAGCACCGCCCGCTCGGCCTCGGTCTCGAGGGCGGTCGCCTCGTCGTGCAGCAGCCCCACGACGGCCCGCGCCGCCGCGTCGCCCTCGCGCGTCTGCAGCGCCAGCGCCCCCTGGGCCACCGCCGGCACCATCACCCCCTCGAGCACCACGCGCGCGGGCGAGAGCCCCAGCCGCCGGAGGCCCGCCTCGGCCAGGATGATCGCGTCGAAATCGCCCGCCTCGAGCCGCCGCAGCCGGGTGTCGACGTTGCCGCGCAGCAGCACCACCTCGACGTCGGGCCGCGCCGCCTTCACGGTGCGCGCGCGCCGCAGCGAGCTCGTGCCCAGCCGCGCCCCCGGCGGCAGCGCGTCGAGCCCGAGGCCGCCGGGCGTCACCAGCGCGTCCCACGGGCTCTCCCGCCGCGGCACGGCCGCGAGCGCCAGCCCCGCGGCCATCTGGGCGGGCAGGTCCTTCATCGAGTGCACCGCGAGGTCGGCGCGGCCGTCGAGCAGGGCCTCCTCGATCTCGCGCACGAAGAGCCCCTTGCCGCCGACCTCGGAGAGCGCCCGGTCGAGCACCCGGTCGCCCTGGGTCACCACCTGCACCTCCTCGACCCGCAGGCCGCTTACCAGGTCTTGTAAGGTCCTCGCCACCTGCCGGCTCTGGGCCAGCGCCAGCGCGCTCTTGCGCGTGGCCAATCGGAGCACCGTCATCGTCCCGTCCCTGCCTTGGCCTTCGCCGCCACTCCGCCCGGGGCCCGCACCGCCGTGAGCTCCGGGCGCCCGCCGCCCGCCTCGGCGTCGAGGGCGAAGAGCGTCCGCGCGGCGCGCAGCACCCCGTCGTCGTCGGCGCCGGTCGCGGCCTCCTTCAGCGCCACCGTCGGCGCGTGCAGGAGCTTGTTCGTCAGCGCGTCGAGCATCGCCTCGATCGCCGCCCGGTCGCCCTCGCCGAGGTGCCGCAGCCGGCCCCCGAGCGAGCGCTCCATCTCCGCCGCCGCCGCCTCCTGGAAGCGCCGCCGCAGCGCCACGATGGTCGGCCCCGCGCCGCGCTGGGCGAGCTCCTCGGCGCGGTAGCTCGAGAGCTCCTCGGCGACGACGCGCTCGGCGTCGGTGGTCGCCGCGGCGCGCCCGTGCCCGCCCTCGGCCACCGCCCGCTCGAGGTCGTCGACGTTGTAGAGGAACACGCTGTCGAGGTCCCCCGCGGCGGGCTCGACGTTGCGGGGCACCGCGATGTCGATGAGGAAGAGCCCCCTCCCCCGCCGCGCCTTCATCGCCAGCGCGACGTCGTGGCGCGTGAGCAGGTACCCGCTCGCGCCCGTCGAGCACACCGCCACGTCGACGTGCTGCAGCAGCATCCCGAGGTCGGAGAGCGGGTGCGCCGTCGCGCCGTACTCCCGCGCCAGGGCCTCGGCCCGCTCGAAGCTGCGGTTGGCGATGAGCAGCGAGGCCCCCGCCCGCGCCAGCGTGCGCGCCGCGCCGAGCGCCATCTTGCCCGCGCCCACGACCAGCACCTTGCGCCCGACGAGGTCGCCGAAGATGCCGCGCGCGAGGTCGACCGCCACGCTCGCGACCGACACCTGCCCCTCGGCGATGCCCGTCTCGGTGCGCACCCGCTTGGCCGCCTGGAAGGCCCGCGCCATCACCCGCCCGAGGCCCCCGCGCAGGCCGCCCGCCGCGCGCGACGCGGCCACCGCCTCTTTTACCTGACCCAGTATCTGCGGCTCGCCCACCACCAGCGAGTCGAGGCTCGCGCACACCCTGAACGCGTGCCGCACCGCGTCCTCGCCGCGGTGCTCGTAGAGCGAGACGCCCGCGCCGCCGCGCGACAGCAGGTGCTGCCGCAGCGCGCCCGCCAGGGCGTCGGGCTCGTCGCCCAGCGCGTAGAGCTCGACCCGGTTGCAGGTGGCCACGACCACCGCCTCGCGCACGCCCCCGAGCGCGAGCACGGCGCGCACCGCGTCTTCGAGGCCGTCGGGCGGAACCGCCAGCCGCTCGCGCGCCTCGACCGGCGCCGTGCGGTGGTTGAGGCCCACCACGACCAGGCCGCTCACCGCCCGCTCCCGCGCACGAAGTAGCCGAAGAGCACCATCACGGCGCTCGCGTAGCCGACGATGGTGCCGATGGCGGCCCGGTGGCCGCGCCAGCCGGCGACCAGCCGCAGCACCAGCACCGACGCGAACACGCCCCACACGCCGAGCGCCAGGTAGTGGCGCCACTCGACCAGCGGGAGCCCGCGGCCGACCGCCTCCTGCACGCCCGCGAGGAGCCCGGTGACGATGCCGAGCGTCAGCGCGGGTAGCCCGAGCGCGATGCTGCGGTAGCTCGCCACGTCGAGCACCTCCAGGGGCGGCAGCCGCTGGAACATCCCGCGCAGCCGCTTCTGCCGCACCTCGCGCTCCTGCACCAGGTACGCGGCGGCGAGCGCGAAGGCGACGGTGAAGGCCGCCGTGCCCAGGATGGTCGAGCCCACGTGCACGCCGAGCAGCGCGCCGCTGAGCGGCGTCGTCGGCCGCGCCCCGGCGCCCTGCGACGCGAGCAGCATCAGCAGGCTGAGCGGCGCGACGAAGACCCCGAGCGTCTCGAGCCGGCCGCCCCGCAGGCGCAGGCCGAGGGCCACGGCCGCGACGACCAGGGCCAGCGTCGAGAGGCCCTCGTGGATGCCCGCGAAGGGGCCGCGCCCGGCGGCGCCCCAGCGCAGCAGGTCGTGCGCGACGTGGGAAGCGACGGCCCCGCCCAGGGCCAGGGTGGCCGCGCGCCGCGCCGGGGGCGACGAGGTCGCGCCGACCAGGTGCGTGAGCATCAGCACGGACGCGAGCAGGTAGAGCAGCGCCGCCGCCGCGAGGAGACCGCCGAGCATGCGCCGCTACTTCACGTTGTTGAGGAAGAAGGCCTGCAACGCCATGATCGTCTGCCGCTGCTGCTTCTGCGACTCCGGGTTGGGCTTCGCCTCTTCGGGGGGCAGCACGATCTCCTTGGTCGCCTCGGCCCGCGCCGCCGCGGCGATGGGGCGCCCGACGAAGCCGGGCTGCACCTCGTACGCGAGCTCGCCCAGCACCACGGAGTCGGACATGTACTCGCCGCCCATCGCGCCGAGCTGCTCGAGGTCCTTCACGGCGCCGACGAGGTTGCCCGCGTCTTCGCCCCCCGTGACCTCCGCCAGGAACCGCACGCCCTCGCGCAGCTGGAAGCGCCGGTCGCCCGTCTTGTCGACGAGCACGTCGCCCTGGATGTCGGCGCGGCCCTCGCCGATCCACGAGTCGAGGGCCTCCTGGGAGAGAAAGATCCGGCTGGGATTCATGACGTCCGACGATACTCCCCGGTCGCGCGGCGGGCACGGCCCCGCCGCCGACGGTCACAGCAGGATGCGCACGGGGTTCTCGACGAGGCCGCGCAGCGCCAGCAGCCACTTCGCCCCGAGGGCCCCGTCGACCACGCGGTGGTCGCACGACAGCGTCACCGCGCAGCGCTTGCCCGGCACCACCGCGCCGGCCTTGACCACCGGCACGTCGCGCACCGCCCCCACCGCCAGGATCATGCTCTCCGGGGGGTTGATCACCGCCGCGAAGCGGTCGACCTGGAACATCCCCAGGTTCGACAGCGAGAAGGTTCCGCCGGTCATCTCCTCGGGGGTGAGCTTGCGCGCGCGGGCCTTGGCCACGAGCTCCTTGGTGGCCCGCGCGAGGGCGCCGAGCGAGAGCTTGTCGGCGCCGCGCAGCACCGGCGTGAGCAATCCCTCCTCGATCGAGACCGCCACCGACACGTCGACGCGGTCGTACTGCACGATCTGGTTGTCGATCCACGACGCGTTGGCCTCGGGCACCGCCCGCAGCGCGAGCGCGCAGGCCCGCAGCAGCAGGTCGTTGACCGACACCTTCGTCTCCGGCGTCCCGGCCTGGTTTACCTGCTCGCGTAAGGCGACGAGCGCCTCCACGTCGAGGTCGGCCTCGAGGTAGAAGTGCGGCACGGTCTGCTTCGACTCGACCAGCCGTCGCGCGATCACCTTGCGCATCGGCGAGGCGGGCCGCGCCACGTCGCCCTCGCGCAGCACCAGCGGCTTCGCGGCGGGCCGCGCCACGTCGGACTCGGTCACCCGCCCGTGCGCCCCCGAGCCGGGCACCGCGTCGAGGTCGACGGCGCGCTCCCGCGCGATGCGCCGCACCCGGGGGTGCTCGGCGCGAGGATGGCCCCCGCCACGCCGCGCTCTCCCTTCACGGCCGAGTCGCCGGGCG
>JAQBQI010000647.1 GCA_028287085.1 Myxococcaceae bacterium | reverse complement strand
CGCTGGGGTCGCTGGGGTTCGGGCGCTGGCCTCGTCCGACGGGGAGCGACCGACCACGTCCGCAGTCGCCGGCCTCGCCCGAAGGGCTGGACATCTCCCAGAGTCGAGCTACCGCCGAGGACAGCCTGAGAGCGGGGAGGTGGCCATTGAATACCCACGAGTGCCATCACCCCCCGACAAGACCGGCGGCTGCGGACGTGGTCGGTCGCTCCCCGACGGGCGAGGCCGGGGACTGCGGACGTGGTCGGTCGCTCCCCGTCGGACGAGGCCAGCGCCCGAACCCCAGCGACCCCAGCGGACTGCCCGCCCTCCCGATCTGTAGAAGCGACCGGCCTGCGATTCGCGGAAACCAGCGCCGAACACCCTACATCGACCAGAAACGGCGTGTACCGAGCCCAATACGGCGTGTACCGAGCCCCAAGCGGCGTGTACCGCGACTCAAACGGCGTGTACCGACCCTCAAACGGCGTGTACCGACCCTCCGACGGCGTGTACCGACCCTCCGACGGCGTGTACCGAGCCCGATACGGCGTGTACCGCCCCCTTTCCGGTCTGCATCAGCCCCCGATCGGACTGCTCCCGCTCCGTCGACGTCGGCGCACCAGCGCCAGCGCCACGCCCGCCAGCGCCCACGCGCCACCCCCGCCGCGCGCCCCGACCGAACACCCGCCCGACATCACCACCCGCCCACCCGCGCCCGCATCCGCCGCGGCGTCCACCGTGCCCGCGTCCGTCGCGCCCGTGACCCCGGCGTCGGTCGTCGCGCCCGGCGTGCACCGCAGCGTCACCCGCACCGGCGGCGTCTCCACCACCGTCGTCGTGCCCGCGATGCGCGCGCGGAACACCACCGTGTGCTCGCCCTCGGACACCCCGTCGCCCCGCCTCACCCCCTCGGGCGAGCCCCCGTCGGAGGCCACCCCGCAGATCACCGCCAGCCGCGCGACGCCGCGCCCCTGGTGCGTCGATCCCGGCGCCACCCGCACCAGCGGATAGCCCCGGTCGGCCAGCCCGAGGAAGGGCGCGCCGTCGACCAGCGCCTCGTAGACCAGCATCGACGCCCACGGCGTCGCCTCGGCCGACAGCACCACCCGCACGAAGGACACCACCCCGCCCGCGGAATACGCGCACTGCGCGCCGATCGGTTCGCGCTGCTGGATGTCGGCCCGCTCCGGCGCGGTCGCGGTGAGCGTCCCCAGCGTCGTCGGCAGCGGCGCCGCGACGCCCGTGTCGAACTCCTTCGGGTCGGTCGCCGTCAGCCGCGCGCACTCGCTCGCCGTCGTCACGCGGTAGTGCGTGTTCGCCGCGAAGCCCGCCGTCGGCCGCAGCGTCACCTGCGCCGAGGTCGCGCCCAGCGTCGCCTCGGCGGCGACCTCGCGCCACGCGCCGGTCATCCCGTCGCGCAGCTCGAGCCGCACGCCCGCCGTCGTCAGCGGCCGCTCCAGCGACCACCACTCGATGCCCGCCGCCGTCGACGGCATCGGCGCCCCCACCGGAAACACCACCGCCCCCTCGCACCCGTTGGGCGGCAGGCACGCCTCCGCCGCCGCCGCCCCGAGCCACAGCCCCGCCGCCACCGTCACCGCTGTCATCGCACTGCGCATCGCCTCCCCCTCCGTTGCGACGCACACTACCGCCCGCCGCGACGCCCCGCGCAGCGGCCCGCGCCCCTCACCTGACCTCGGCCCGCGCCCCCAGACAGCCTTCGCTGCCCGCCGGAAAGGCGCGGCAGTTGTCGGGGCGCAGCGCGTAGATCCCGCAGTCGTTGCCCACGAGGTGCACGCAGTCGCCGCCGCGCAGCACCCGCAGCGTGCGCCGCCCGTTCGACTCGCGCACGAAGGCCTCGGTCGACAGCTCGGCGCGCCCCGCCTCCGCCCAGCGCGCCTCGTCGTCGGCTTCGAGCAGCACGCGGTTCTTCCGGCAGCACATCGCGCACGCGCGGCAGTCGAGCGCCTCGGCCACCAGCGGCGCCGGGTGCTCGGCGTCGCGCTCGCACCAGTCCATGACGTGCTCGCGCAGCCGCTTCGGCAGCATCACCTTCAGCAGCCCCGCGGCCGGGCCCGACTCCACCTCGTCGAAGCCGCCCACCCCGAGGTCGAGCATCGCCCACGCCGTCAGCTCGGGGATCATCCCCTCGTCGCTCGGCAGCAGCAGCCACCACCGCGCCTCGGCGCGCACCACGGCGTGACCGCCCGCCCGCGCGTGGGCGATGGCGTTGGCCTCGAAGCGAGGGTCGTAGGTCCGCCACACCGGCCGCAGCACGTCGCTCATGGAGCGTGCGTGTCTACACCGTCCGTGCCGCCCTTGACGACCCGCGCGCCGGCACCGATGGTCCGCGCCCTATGCACGACCGCTTTCTCCGCGCCTGCCGCCGCGAGCCCGTCGACCGCACGCCCGTGTGGTTCATGCGCCAGGCCGGGCGCTACATGGCCGAGTACCGCGCGCTGCGCACGAAGCACACCCTGCTCGACATCTGCCGTACACCCGACCTCGCCCTCGAGGTCACGCTGCAGCCGCTGCGCAAGTTCGAGTTCGACGCCGCGATCCTCTTCGCCGACATCCTGCTCCCGCTCGCCCCGATGGGCGCCTCCTTCGAGTTCGCCAAGGGCGAGGGGCCCGTCATCCACGAGCCCATCCGCACGCGCGCGCAGATCGACGCCCTGCGCGTCATCGACCCCGCCGAAGACCTCGCCTACGTGCTCGACGCCGTGCGCCTCATCCGCCGCGAGCTCGACGGCAAGACGCCCCTCATCGGCTTCGCGGGCGGGCCCTTCACGCTCGCGAGCTACCTCATCGAGGGCGGCCGCTCGTCCCACTTCGCCCTCACCAAGGCCCTCATGTACCAGGAGCCCGCCGCCTGGAACGCCCTCATGACCACCCTCTCCGCCGTCGTGCTGCGCCTCCTGAACGCACAGATCGACGCGGGTGCGCAGGCCGTGCAGCTCTTCGACTCCTGGGTCGGCCAGCTCTCGCCCGACGACTACGCCGACTACGTCGCCCCGCACGTGCGCGGCATCCTGCAGCCCCTCATGACCCGCGGCGTTCCGGTGCTGCACTTCGGCACCGGCACCTCGACCCTGCTCGAAGCCCAGCGCGACGCCGGCGGAACCGTCATCGGCGTCGACTGGCGCACCCCCCTCGACGACGCGTGGCGCCGCCTCGGCGACGGCGTCGCGGTGCAGGGCAACCTCGACCCCACCCTCCTGCTCGCGCCCCGCGCGACCCTGCTCGCCGCGACGCAGCGCGTGCTCGACCGCGCCGGCAACCGCAACGGCCACGTCTTCAACCTCGGGCACGGCATCCTCCCCGAGACGCCGGTCGACAACGTCGCCGCCGTGGTCGACTTCGTGCACCAGCGCTCGGAGCGATGAGCGCTACCTCCCCCTCCCCACACCACACCCTCATCCTCGGCGGCGGCCTCTCCGGACTCGTCACCGCGTGGTCGCTGCTCCAGCGCGCCCGGCAGCGCGGCGCGCGGCTCACGGTCACCATCCTCGAGGCCTCCGCGCGCGCCGGGGGCAACCTCGTCACCGACCGCGTCGAGGGCTTCGTCGTCGACGGAGGCCCGGACTCCTGGGTCGCCTCGAAGCCCGCCGCCGCCGCCCTCTGCCGCGACCTCGGCCTCGGCGACGAGCTCATCGAGACCATCCCCGAGAACCGGCGCATCTACGTCGCCCACGGCGCATCGCTTGCGCCCATGCCCGACGGCGTGGTGCTCGGCGTGCCCACGAAGCTGCGCCCGATGCTGACGACGCCGCTGCTCTCGTGGCGCGCGAAGGCCCGCCTCGTGCTCGACCGCGCGCTGCCGTGGTCGCGGCCGCAGCGCGGCTCGACCGACGTGGCCCTCGGCGAGATGGTCGCGCGCCGCCTCGGCCGCGAGGTGGTGTCGGCCTTCACCGAACCCCTGCTCGCCGGCATCTACGCGGGCGACGCCTGGAGCCTCTCGGCGCGCTCGACCTTCCCCGCCCTCGTCGACGCCGCGGGCGCGGGCGGCAGCCTGATGCTCAACGCCCGCGACGCCGCGCCGCGCCGCTTCCCCGGGCAGCGCCCGCCGTCGGCCTTCATCTCCCTGCGCCGCGGCGTCGGCAGCCTCGTCGACGCCCTCGTCGCCGCGCTGCCGCCGGGCACCGTGCGCACCGGCACCACGGCCG
>JAQBQI010000854.1 GCA_028287085.1 Myxococcaceae bacterium | reverse complement strand
GGGGGTGGGCGTCGCGATGGTGACGGGCGACCGGCGCGCGACGGCCGAGGCGGTGGCGGCCGCGGTGGGGGTGACCGAGGTGTGGGCGGAGACGCGGCCCGAGGAGAAGGCCGCGGTGGTGGCGGCGGCGCGGGCCGCGGGGGCGCGCGTCGCGATGGTGGGCGACGGGGTGAACGACGCGCCGGCGCTGGCGGCGGCCGACCTCGGCGTGGCCATGATGGGCGGCGCCGACGTCGCGGCGTCGGCGGCGGACGTGACGATCCTGCGGGGCGGGGTCGCCGCGGTGCCGACGGCGCTGGGGCTGGCCCGCGCGACGCTCGCGACGATCCGGCGGAACCTCTTCTGGGCCTTCGCCTACAACGTGGTGGGCATTCCGCTGGCGGCGGGGGTCTTCGAGCCGCTCACGGGCTGGACGCTCTCGCCGGTCTTCGCGAGCGCGGCGATGTCGCTGTCGAGCGTGTCGGTGCTGCTCAACTCCCTGCGGCTGCGACGGTGGTCGCCTTGACAGCGGCCCGCGATCGCACGCCTATCCCGGGGCGTGTCGCACCGCATCGCCCGCTACCTCGTCCCGACGGCGCTGCTGCTCGCCTGCGCTGACGACCCCGCCGCCCCGAGCGCCGACGCCGCGGTCGACGCCGCGGCGCGCGACGTGGCGGTCGACCTGCCGCCGGAAGTGTCGACGACCCCGGGGCTCGCGCGCGCGCTGACGATCACCGACGTCGCGCTCTTCCAGGCGGTGCGGGTGCCGCTCTTCGCGGCGGGCGAGGAGGTCGCGATGCGCGCGCTGCCCGTGGTCGCCGACCGCGAGGCCGTCGTGCGGGTGTACGTGCGCCCCGAGGCGGGCTTCGTCGGGGCGGGGGTCGACGGCGAGCTCACCGTGCGCCGGGGCGACGAGGGCACCGTCGTGCGCGCGCGCATCGCCGTCGCGCGGGCGTCGCGCGACGAGTCCGACGGGACGGTGTTCCAGTTCGCGCTGCCGGCGGCGGCGGTGGGGCCCGACACGCGGCTGTCGCTGCGCCTGCTCGCGCCGGGCGGCGACGAGGTCGGGCGCGGGCAGGCGAGCGGCGCGCGCTTCCCGGCCGACGGCTCGGAGTACGCGCTGCGGGCCGAGGAGGACGGCGGCATCGACGTGCTGATCGTGCCGCTGCGCTGGGACGTCGACGGCTCGGGGCGCCTGCCCGCGCTCTCCGACGAGCAGCTCGACGGGATGCGGGCGCAGATGCGCGCGCTCTACCCGCTGAGCGAGGTGCGCCTCTCGGTGCACGCGCCGGTCGGGTGGTCGCGGACGCTGCTCGCGTCGGGCAGCATCGACTTCGGCGCGGCGCTCTCGGCCCTGCGCGCGCTGCGCCTCAGCGAGGGCGCCCCGGTCAACCTCTACTACTACGGCATGGTGCAGCCGACGGAGTTCTTCGACGAGTACTGCAAGGGCCCGTGCACGCTCGGCCAGGGCTTCATCTCGATCACGGCGAGCGACCGCAGCGGGCGCATCGCGGCGGGCCTCGGGTACCTCGGCAACCGCGCGGCGGAGACCTTCGCCCACGAGCTCGGGCACAACCACGGGCGCGCCCACGCGCCCTGCGGCGGGGCGGCGGGGCCCGACCTGGCCTTCCCCTACCGCGGCGGGGTGATCGGGGGCTGGGGCTACGACGAGCGGCGGCGCGCGATGGTGCGCCCGGGCTCCTTCGACTTCATGGGCTACTGCGAGCCGCGCTGGATCTCCGACTACAACTACGGCGCGCTGTGGGATCGCATCCGAGCGGTGAACCGCATGCCCGTGGCGGTCGACTTCGCCGCGCCGTCGCCCGCGGTCGGGGCGGTGACGCGGCACCGGGTCTTCCGCTTCGACGGCGGCGCGATGGCGGAGTGGCTCGACGCGGTCGACCTGCCGACGGTCTTCGCGGGGCGCGCGACGGTGCGCTGGCTCGACGCGGGCGGTCGGGCGATCGCGACGGTGCCGGCGCAGGTCGACGACCTCGGCGACAGCGACGAGGCGCACGCGCTGGTGCCGCCGCCCCCGCCCGCGGCGCGCAGCATGGAGCTGATCGTCGCGGGTCGCGCACGCCGCGCGTCGCTGCCGGCGCGCTGGTGACAGCCTGCGCGGCGAGGGCCCGCGCGCATTGACGGGCGCGCGGCGCGGCGGCAATGCTGAGCCATGGAGACACCGAAGAAGCGACGTTTGCAGGGGCGGGCGCTGCTCGCGGCGGTGGGCTTCACGACGCTCACACAGCTGGAGTGCTCCTCGACCACGGTGGCCAACCTGGTGGCGCCGCCCGACGCGGGCAGCGACGCGGGCAGCGACGCGGGACCGATGACCGACGTGGGGCGCACCGACCGGGGCCCCGACCTCACCGACACGCCGGTGGCCAACCTCGTGGCGCCGCCCGACGTGCCGATGGACCGCGGTCCCGACCTGCGCGACATCCCCGTCGCGAATCTGCTGCCGCCGCCCGATGTCGGCACGGCCGACACGGGCCCTAGCGACACGGGCTCTACCGACACGGGCCCCGCCGACACGGGCCCCGCCGACACGGGCCCCGACCTGCGCGACGTGCCGGTGGCCAACCTTGTTCCGCCGCCCGACTCGGGTCGATGAGCGCGGAGTATTTCGAGCTCGAGATGCTCGGCGGTCGCGTCGAGGGCCGCTACCGCGCGTCGCGCCCCGACGTCGAGCGCCTGCCCTGGGGCACGCTGCGCCCAGAGAGCTACGCGCCCGAGGTCGTCGCGGCGGGGCGGCGCATGTGGTCGCAGTCGGCCTTCCAGGAGTACCGCACGGCGGTCGCCTGCTCGGTCACCCTCAAGGCCCTCCTCGAAGCGCGCGCGCCGCTCGACCTCGTGGCGATGGCGACGCGCTTCCCCCTCGACGAGGTCGTCCACGTCGAGCTCTGCGCCCGCATGGCGATGGAGCTCGGCGGCGGCGTACCCATCGTGCACGACCCCGACGCGCTCGTGGCCGAGGCGCGCGCCGACTACGAGCCCGTGCTGCGCTGCGCCGACCTCGTGGTGCGCTTCTTCTGCGTCGGCGAGGCGCTCTCCATCCCGATGCTGCGCGGAACCTGGCACGCCGCCACGCACCCGCTCCCCCGCGGCGTGCTCGGGCTCATCGTGAAGGACGAGGCCGCCCACGGCTCCTTCGGGTTCACCTTCCTCGACTGGGCGATGCCGCTGCTCGCGCCCGGCGACGAGCTCATCCTCGCGGCGGCGGCCGACGCGACGGTGCGCTCGGTGAAGCGCAACTGGGACGACCTGCGCCGCCGCCCGAAGGCGCACCACAGCGAGGCCAACCCGCTCGGGTGGATGCAGACCGACGACTACCTGAAGCTCGCCGCGCGCAGCCTCGAACGGAGGGTGCTCGCGCCGCTGCGGGCGAGGGGAATCCCCGTCACCGAGACGGCGGCGTAGGCTCCGGGCGCGTCGAGGCCCCGAAGCCCTCGCGGCTACGTCCAGATCGCGGCGCGTTCCATCAGCGGCCCCGGCGGCACGCGGTGCTGCTCGGCGGCCTCGCGCACCCACGCCCCGATGCGCGCCTGCGTCGCGCGCCGGGAGACCGCGAACGACAGACGGAACCCCGCCGCGAAGGGCCCGCCGAAGCCGACGAGCATGCTGACGAGCACCCACGCCTCGCCGAGCACGAGCCATTGCAACCGGGTGACGAGGGCGGCTCCGACGACGCCCGCGCCGAGGCTCCCGACGACGCACAGGAGGCTCACCAGGAGGCGGGCCCGACGCACGCGACGCCCGACCAGGGCGAGCGCCAGCGCTTCGCGGTCCTCGGGCGCGGGGGCGGGGGATCGATAGCTCATCGGTAGTTTCTGGCCCTTCCCCCAACTGCGATCGTAGTTCCAACTCGCCCGCGATGACGTGCACCGCGAGGGGGCACCGCCCGGGGCGCGGCCGTCGGGCGGACGATCAGAGCGGGGTGGTGAGCAGCGTGCGCATGTGCTGCTGCATGGCCTCGCTGTCGTCCTCGGAGAGCGCGAGCTGATAGGGCGCGCCGCCGAACTGCGTGCGAAACGCCCGCAGCGGCAAGGCGGCGAAGCGCTCGGCCTGCTCGCGACTCAGGTTCACCCCGAGCTTCCATTGCGTGAAGACGCCGGCGTACTGATTGGCGCCCATGACCGCGGGCGCTTCGGCCGCGGTGGGCAGCGACACGATCTGGTCGCCCAGCCGGAACTCGACGACCGTCTCCGCGGGCGCCGCCGCGTGCACGGCGCCGCGTTGCACGAGCATCACCTCGAGCTTCAGCGACGTGCGCGTCTGGGTCACGCTCACCGCGGTGAAGTGGCCGCTATCGAGGTAGATCGCGAAGGCCCGCGTCGGCCCCGCGAAGGCGTCGTTGGCGTACAGGATGCCGGTGTTGCGCGGCGGACAGCCCGTGCCGAGAACCATGAAGACGACCAGGACGAGGGCGCGAACGACGTGACGCATCGCCGCAGGTATCACGCGCTCCCGGGCGTTCACAAGCGCCACGCGGAGCCCGTCGGCGGGTACCTCCGTGCGCCGCACCCGGGAGCTTTGGTCCCGACCCACGGCGTCGCTGCGGCGATGGACAGCCGGCCTCGCCCTCGCCGACCGCCCCCACGTACGATCGGCGGCCCGTGGAGCCCCCAGCCCCGATCGCCCGCTTCTGCCTCGACGGCGCCCGCGCCCACCGCGCCGCGCGGGCCTACGTGGTCGGCGTGTCGGGCCCGCAGGGCGGCGGCAAGTCGACGCTCGCCACCCGGCTCGTGGCCGTGTTGGGGCGCGCCGGGCTGCGGGCCGCCACGGTGTCGATCGACGACTTCTACCTGACGCACGCCGAGCAGCGCGACCTCGCCGCGCGGCACCCGGGCGACCGCTGTCTCGAACACCGCGGCTACCCCGGCACGCACGACGTCGCGCTCGGCGACCGCGTCCTCGGCGCGCTCGCCGAGCAGCGGAGCGGCGCCGTCGCCGTCCCGAGCTACGACAAGTCCGCCTTCGGCGGCCGCGGCGACCGCGCGACGACGGAGCTGCTCGTCGAGGCGCCGCTCGACGTCGTGCTGGTCGAAGGCTGGATGCTGGGGTTCCGCGCGCTGCCGCCCACCGCGTGCCCGCCGGCGCTCCGCGCGTCGAACGAATACCTCCCCGCGTATGCCCGGTGGCACGGGCGCCTCGACGCCTTCGTCCACCTCGTCGCGGGCGACCCGGCGTGGATCGTCGACTACCGCGTCGACTCCGAGCGGGCGCGCCGCGCGGCCGGGCAGCCGGCGCTGTCGGATGACGAGGCGCGCGATTACATCGAGCGCTTCCTGCCGGCCTACGCGGCCTACCTCCCGGCGCTCGTCGCCGCGCCGCCCTGCGCGCGGTGGCTGCGCGCCACGATCGGGCCCGACCGCGCGATCGGGGAGATCGTCGAGTCGGGCTTCGTCGCCGGAGGCGAGCGCCCGAAGGGGGGCTGAACTGCGTCCGCCTCAGAACCCGGCGGGGCGTTGCGGGAGGGCCGTCGTCCCCGCTGCCGCTGCCGGACGAAGCGGCAGCTCGACCAGCAGACGCCGCGCGATCGGCGGCGCGTCGCGGCGCTCGGGGATCGTCGAGATCGTCGCGCGGTAGAAGCGCACCGCGCGCGCGCCCACCAGCAGCGGGCGCACGGCGGGGCGGGCCGACACGTCGCGCCAGAAGGCGGCGAAGCGCGGGTGCGTCGCGCGCTCGCTGCGGTGGGCGCCGAGCAGGCTCCAGGTGAGCGCCCAGTAGCGCTGCGTGCGGCCGTACGGAAACATCGCGCGCGTGGGCACCAGGGTCTCGCCGTCGCCGCGCACCAGCGTGACCTCCAGCGCGGGGAGCGTCTCGCCCGCGAGGCGATCGAACTTCGGGTAGCAGGCGAAGGGCCAGCCGTCGCTCTCGCCCGCGGCGCCAAAGGAGACCGCGCCGACGAGCAGCACCGCCGACATCACGAGCGGTGCGCGGGGCGAGCGCGCGACGCCGGGGGAGGGGGCCTCGGCGCCGAGGCGGACGGCGAGGGCGGTCCAGTCGAAGAGCACGGGGTAGCACCACCAGAGCGAGGGGAAGCGCAGCCCCATGAGCGCGGCGGTGGCCTGGTGGAAGAGGAAGGCCGCGACCGCGGCGAGCGGGCGCGTGCGGCGGAAGAGCACGAGCAGCGGGAAGGAGAGCTCGAGCGCGACGGTGGCGAGGGCGCCGAGCTGTAGCAGGTGCGGCACGCGGTCGACGCGGGCGAGGGGCGTGAAGTCGGCCATCTCCGTCCACTTGGCGAAGAGCTGGTTGCGGAGGTTGTCGCTGGTGATCCAGGCGAGTCCGCCCGTGAGGAGCTTCCAGAGGCCGGGGAAGAAGAAGACCGCGCCGAGCAGCAGCCACGCGGCGCGCACCGGGACGCCGTGGGCGAGCGAGGCCTCGGTGGACGCGAGCGCGCGGCCGCGGCGGCGGGCGAGGATGCGGTCGACGGAGAGGGCGTCGCCGCAGGGGCTCACCGCGAGCAGCGCCGCGAACCACAGCAGGTGGTGGAAGTGCACCGCGGAGCCGATGGTCTGCGCGAGTCCCCAGAAGAAGAGGCCGACGAGGGCGAACACGGCGAAGGAGGCGCGGGAGAAGAGGCCCAGACCGCCGGTGATCGCGGCGCCGAGCAGCACGAGGTGGAGGGCATGGGCGACGGCGGGCGTGATCGGGAGGGCGCGCGAGGCGAGGGCCCAGCCGACGGGCGCGGTGCGCACGGCGGCGGGGAGGCGGGAGGCCGCGAGCGCGAGGCGGTGGACGTCGTGCACCGCGACGATGACCGCGGCGACGGTGATGCGGAAGACGGCGAGGTTGAGGGCGGTGTCGCGGGCCCAGCGCTCGGTGCGGTCGCGCAGGGACGGGGGAACGACGGGCGACGCGGTGGACATCTGAACCGCGGCTCAGTTGACGGTGACGATGACGTGGCCGGTCGCGGTCGCGCCGTCGGCGGCGACGGCGAGCACCTCGAATCGCCACCGGCCCGGGTGCGCAGGCAACGCGAAGTCGAAGGACGCGTCGCCCGATGGGTCGACGGGCAGCGCGCCGACGAAGGCCGTGGCGCCGTCGAGGGAGCGCCGCACGTTCCGGTGAAGCCCACCGTAGCCCTGGCCGCCGCCGGTCCCGCTGCCGTGGCCCATCGTGCCGATGTTGCCCATGCCGATGGTGTTCTCGTCGTCGTCGGGACAGGCGAAGTGCAGCGTCCGACCGACGAGCCCCACCTCGGTCCCGCTCGCTTCGGCGACGCGCAACGCCGCGAGGTCCCACGGGACGTTCTGCACCCGCAGGCGGGGCCGGCCGAGCGATCGCGCGATCGCGGGGCAGACGGTCGCGCCGCGGAGTCCGCCGGCCCGCGCGATGCGGCCGGCGAGCTGCGCGAAGGTCTCGCGCGCGTCGAAGCGCAGGGTCGGTCCGGCGAAGCCCCACGCGTGGCGGAAGGTCGCGCCCGGGAGGGGTCGCCCGTTCCAGTCGAGCACCGTGTCGAAGCGCCGCCCCTCGTCGCTGCCGCTGCCCGGCGGGCGCGTGCTGTCCCCCGCGCCCGCGGGCCGCCCCAC
>JAQBQI010000845.1 GCA_028287085.1 Myxococcaceae bacterium | reverse complement strand
GGCCTGCCTCGGGAGCGCCGGGTCGACCTCGCTGGCGCCCCCCGCGCCGCGGCCCCGGCGCGAGGCGCCGGCCGACCTCGCCGCCTCGCGGCCGCTGCGCGTGCTGCTCACCGAGGACAACCTCATCAACCAGGCCGTGGCCGCGCGGCTGTTGGAGAAGCTCGGCCACGAGGTCACCGTCGCGAACAACGGCGAGGAGAGCTTCGACGCCTGGGAGCGCGGGTCCTTCGACGTGATCCTGATGGACGTGCAGATGCCCGTGATGGACGGCCTCGACGCGACGCGGGCGATTCGCCGGGCCGAGGAGGCGCGCGGCACCCGGGTGCCGATCATCGCGCTCACGGCGCACGCCATGAACAGCGACCGCGACCGCTGCCTCGCCGCGGGCATGGACCGCTACCTGTCGAAGCCCATCCGCTTCGACGCGCTGGCCGCGGCGCTGGCGGCCTCGACGGCGGCGGCGAGCCCCCCCGCCGACGCGCCCGACGCGCCCGACGCGCTCGACGAGGACGCGCTGCTCGCGTCGCTGGGCGGCGACCTCGAGCTGGCCGTGCAGCTCTCGGAGCTGTTCTTCGAGGAGAGCGAGCTGCTGCTGCGGTCGGTGCGCGCGACGTGGCAGGTCGGCGACCTCGAGGGGCTGCACCGCGCGCTGCACAGCCTGAAGGGCGCCGTGTCGAACTTCGACCTGGGCGCGGCCTTCGAGACGGCCCGGCGCCTGGAGGGCGCCGCGCGGGGCGGCGACCGGGCGGGGCTCACCGACCGCGAGCTGGCGCGGCTCGAGGCGGAGACGCGGCGGGTGGTCGGGTCGCTGCGGCGCTTCGTCGCGCGGCGCGGGCGCCGGGGCGACGGGGCGCGGGCCTGACGGCGCGGCGCTCATTGCGGCGGCCGCCCGGTCGCTCTATCAAGCGAAGCGCAGCGGGCGGAACCAGGTCGGCGCGGCCCAGCACCACGGCTGAGCCCGCGGCGCTTCCCTGATTTCGCTCCGCCGCGGGAGCGGAAGCAACGCGATGGACCTCGATTTCCTGCTGCCCTGGTCCGCGCCCCTGGAGGCCGGACGGCTCGTGCGCCGGTACCACCGCTTCCTCGCCGACGTCGTGCTCGACGACGGCCGCGCGGTGACCGCCCACTGCGTCAACAGCGGCACGATGGAGGGGCTCGTGCGCCCCGGCGCCCCGGTCTGGGTCTGCGCCGCCGCCCCGTCGCCCGCGCGCAAGCTCGCGTACACGTGGTGCGCCGCCGAGCTCGACGGGGTGCGCGTCGGCGTCGACACCATCCTCCCCAACCGCCTCGTGCGGGCGATGCTCGACGCCCGCGCGCTGCCCCGCATGGGCGCCTACGACGCGGTGCGCCCGGAGTACCCCCACGTCGCGGGCAGCCGCGTCGACTTCCGCCTGACGGGCCCCGGCCCCGCGCACGACGTCGAGGTGAAGAACTGCCACCTCGTGTACCCCGACCGCCGCGGGTACTTCCCCGACGCGGTGAGCGCGCGCGCGACGAAGCACCTGCTCGCGCTCATCAAGGAGCGGCGCCGCGGCGTCGAGGCGACGGTGCTCTTCGTCGTGCAGCGGGCCGACGCGCGCAGCGTGCGCCCGAGCGACCTGCACGACCCGGCCTTCGGGGCGGCGGCGCGCAAGGCCGCGGCGGCGGGGGTGCGCTTCCGCGCGCTGCGGGCGACGCCCGAGGAGGCCGGGCTGCGGGTGCTCGGGACGATCCCCGTCGACCTCGACGCCTACGGGCTCGCCCGCCCGTCGCAGTGGCGCGAGACGCTCCGTCCGCACTCCGGGTGGGAGCGACCGCGGCGCGCCGACTGAGCCCATCCGTCCGCACAACAAACTGGCGCGGCGGCCGATCGTTCACTACATGCCGCGGCCCCACCATGGCACGCACCACCGCCGAGTCCCGACACACCCCCGACCTCTGCGCCGCCGCCTACGAGGCGCTGCTCCCGCGCCTCGACGCCGTCGACGCGGCCGCCCTGCTGCCCGCGCCGGCCGACGTCCGCGCCGTCGTGCGCGCGGCGCTCGAGGCCTCCGACCTCGCCGACGACGACGAGCTGCGCCCGCGCTTCGCCCGCCTCCCGGCGGAGGAGTTCGCGCCCGGCACCACCGACGCGCTGCGCGAGACCGCCCGCGCCATGCGCCACGCCCTCCTCCGCCGCGACGCCGCGGAGGACCAGGGCTCCGGCGTGCTCCTCGACGAGGCCTTCGCGACGCAGGCCCACGACACGCGGGCCCGCATGCTCAAGGTCGCGCTGCACTACTTCGAGGACGACGCCGCCCTCGCCGCCACGCTGAAGAAGGTCGGCCGCAAGAAGGGCCACCGCCCGCTGCGCGACGACCTCGCGCGCCTCGCGGACTTCTACGAGGCCCAGCGCGAGACCATCGAGCGCGACCCGAAGTACTACCGCGGCGGCGACGTGGCCGAGGCGCGGCGCATCGCGGCCGAGCTCACGACGCTGCTCAAGGCGGCGCAGTCCGACGAGCTCGGGCAGTGGGACGCGCGCCTCGCGCAGGCCTTCACGCTGCTCGTCCCGGCGCACGACGAGGTGCGGGCGGCGGGGCAGTTCCTGCTGCGCAGCGGCGGGGCCGAGCGCTTCGCGGCGCTGCCGGGCGTCCGCCGCCGTCCGCGCAAGGACGAGGCGCCCGCCGACCGGGGCGTGACGCCACAGCCCGCGCAGACCTGACACGCCGCGGCTCACCCCTCCGCGCTGCCCTGCGGCTACGGAGCCCGTGGCACATCGACTGCTATCTCACCTCCTCCTGGACGCCCGCAGCCCGCGGGCCGACCTTCGACCCGGAGGAATCGCGCATGGCGACGATCGTACGCACCCCGAACCAATCGCTGTGGCTGGAGACCGCGCCGCGTCCCCACCAGGGTCCGCTCTCGCCGTCGGTCGAGGTCGACGTCGTGGTGGTGGGCGGCGGCATCGCGGGGCTCACCGCGGCGCTCCTGCTCAAGCGCCGCGGCGCCACCGTGGCGGTCGTCGAGATGCAGCGCGTGGGCTACGGCGAGACCGGCCACACCACAGCGCACCTCACCGAGATGGTCGACACCCGCTACCACGAGATCGCCACGGACTTCGGGCGCGACGCCGCCCGGCAGGTCGCCGCGTCGAGCCGCGCCGCCATCGACCACATCGAGTCGTGGGCGGCGGAGTTCCCGTGCGACTTCGAGCGCGTGCCGGCGTACCTCTACGCCGAGGACGACGACGGGCTGCGCGAGGTCGAGCGCGAGGTCGAGGCCGCGCGCGAGGCGGGCGTCGCGGCCGAGTTCGTGCGCGAGGTGCCGCTGCCCTTCCCGGTGAAGGGAGCGCTGCGGGTCGAGCGGCAGGCGCAGTTTCACCCGATGCGCTACCTGCGCGGTCTCGCGCAGGCGCTGCCGGGCAACGGCTGCCACCTCTTCGAGGAGAGCCGCGTGGTCGAGGTCAACGACGGCGAGCCCTGCAAGGTGAAGCTCGCCTCGGGGGTCGAGCTCACGGCGCGCACGGTGCTCGTGACCGCCAACGTCCCGGTGTTCAACCTGCTGCTGCTGCACACCAAGATCGCCGCGTACCGCAGCTACGCGGTCGCCGCGCGCGTGGCCCGCCTCCCGCCGCCGGGGCTCTACTGGGACACCGCCGACCCCTACCACTACACGCGCCGCTACGAGGACGAGCGCGGCCCGCTGCTCATCGTCGGCGGCGAGGACCACAAGACGGGCCAGTGCGACGACACCGAGGAGCCCTTCGCGCGGCTGCGGCAGTACGTGACCGAGCGCTTCGGCGCCGACGAGTTCACGCACCGCTGGTCGGGCCAGATCATCGAGCCGGCCGACGGGCTGCCGTACATCGGGCGCAACTCGGCGTCGGACAACGTCTTCGTGGCGACCGGCTTCTCGGGCAACGGGATGACCTTCGGCACGCTCGCGGGGATCATGCTGGCCGACGCCGCGCAGGGCGCCACCAACCCGTGGGCCGAGCTCTACGAGGCGACGCGCCTGAAGGTGCTCGGCGCCGTGAAGGACATCCTGGTCGAGAACGTCGACTTCCCGGTGCACCTGATCGGCGACCGGCTGGCGGTGCCCGACCGCGCGCCCGAAGACCTCCGGCCGGGCGAAGGCGACGTGGTGATGGTCGGCGGCCGCAAGCTGGCGGTGTACTGCGACGAGCGCGGCACCCTCCACGGGTTGAGCCCCGTGTGCACGCACATGGGCTGCCACGTGGGCTGGAACTCCGCCGAGAAGAGCTGGGACTGCCCCTGCCACGGCGGCCGCTTCGACGCCCTGGGCCAGGTGCTCAACGGCCCCCCGTTGCAGCCCCTGGAGGCCCTCCCGATGACCGAGGGCGAGCCCGCCCTCGTCGACGAACCCGACGCGCCCGACGGCGTCCCCGCCTGACGCGCCGCGGCCGCCCTCCTCCGTGACCCGCTCGTGCCGACGGGCTGAAGCCCGCGGCAACGCTGGGATCAATGCGGAGCCACGAAAGTCCGCAAGCGGACTCCCACCTGCCATTGGCGCATCCGGTGCGACCACGAAGGAAGTCCGCTTGCGGACTTTCGGTGGCTCCGCATTGATCCCAGCGTTGCCGCGGGCTTCAGCCCGTCGGCACGAGCGGGTCACGGAGGGGCGACCCGCGGTCGCCCCCCCCAGCAGACGCTAGACCTCGCGCTCCCAGTGGCGGTGCGCGGCGATGGCCGCCACGAAGTCCTTGGCGAAGGCCGCGTGGTCGGTCGCGCGGCAGGTCACCAGCCCGCGGTCGACGGTCGAGCCCTGCGCCTTCGCGGCGACCTTCGCGCCGTCGAGGTCGGCGGCGACCACCACGTCGACGCCCTCCATCGTCGCGCCGATGGGCTTGCAGTGCCGCCACGCCTCGTCGAGGAAGCGCGCCACGTCGCGCTCGGCCGCGAGCTTCGCCGCCGAGGCGCCGCCCGGGATGTACACCGCGTCGAAGTGCGCCGAGGTCTCGGAGAGCCGCACCTTCGTCGCGTCGACCGTCTCGCCGTCGCCGCTCTTGATCGGGCCGAGCTTCTTGCCCACCACCACGACGCGCGCCCCGGCGGCCTCGAGGGCCTTGCCCACCGCGTCGAACTCCGCGTGGGAGTAGCCCTCGTCGAGCAGCGCCGCGACCTGCCGGCCCTTCGCGCTCTTCACCGTGTTGGCCATGCTCAGGGCGGGCGAGACCGCGACCGAGCGCTTGCCCACGCCGCTGGCCTGCTTGCGCGGCGACGGGGTCGGCGGGTCGACGTCGATGCCCTCGACGATGCGCCGCGCGAAGTCGGCGTCGACGTTGGCGTAGTTGTTCACCTGCCGCTGGCGGATCTCCTTGCGCTCGACCTTGCTCAGCTCGAAGCGCACCGCCTTGGCGAGGTGGCGCTTCTCGGGCTCGGAGAGGCTGTTCCAGAAGAGGGTGGCCTGCGAGTAGTGGTCGGCGAAGCTCGGGCTGCGCTCGCGGATCTTGCTGCCCTCCACGCGCTGCGGGAAGTGCGCGTAGCCGCCGGCCTTCTCGGGCGCCAGCACCGGGCAGCCGCCGCCGATGGTGTTGGGGTGGTAGTTCGCGCGCGTCGTCGGAACGGTCTGCTGGTGGAAGCCGTCCTGCTGGTGGTTGTGCACCGGGCAGACGGGGCGGTTGATGGGGATCTGCGCGAAGTTGGGCCCGCCGAGGCGGGTGAGCTGGGTGTCCTGGTAGGAGAACAGCCGCGCCTGGAGCAGCGGGTCGTTGGAGATGTCGATGCCGGGCACGAGGTTGCTCGGCAGGAAGGCCACCTGCTCGGTCTCCGCGAAGAAGTTATCGGGGTTGCGGTCGAGGGTCATCTTGCCGATGCGCCGCACCGTGACGAGCTCCTCGGGGATGACCTTGGTGGCGTCGAGGAGGTCGAAGTCGAAGGCCATCTCGTCCTCTTCGCTGACCACCTGGAGGCCGAGCTCCCACTGGGGGAAGTCGCCGCGCTCGATCGACTCCCAGAGGTCGCGGCGGTGGAAGTCGGGGTCCTTGCCGGCGAGCAGCTGGGCCTCGTCCCACACCAGCGAGTGCGTGCCCAGCAGGGGCTTCCAGTGGAACTTCACGAAGACCGATTTCCCGGCCGCGTTGATGAGCCGGAAGGTGTGCACCCCGAAGCCCTCCATGCGCGAGAAGCTGCGCGGGATGGCCCGATCGGACATCACCCACATGAGCATGTGCGTGGTCTCGGGCACGAGCGAGGTGAAGTCGTAGAAGGTGTCGTGCGCCGAGGCCGCCTGGGGCATCTCGTGGTGCGGCTCGGGCTTCACCGAGTGCACCAGGTCGGGAAACTTGATGCCGTCTTGAATGAAGAAGACGGGGATGTTGTTGCCGACGAGGTCGAAGTTGCCCTGCTGCGTATAGAACTTGGTGGCGAAGCCGCGGACGTCGCGCGCGGTGTCGGCCGAGCCGCGCGACCCGGCCACCGTGGAGAAGCGCACGAAGACCGGCGTGCGCACCGCGGTGTCGTTGAGGAAGCCCGCCCTGGTGAGCTCGGGGATCGGCTCGTAGAGCTCGAAGTAGCCGTGGGCGGCCGAGCCGCGCGCGTGCACCACGCGCTCGGGGATGCGCTCGTGGTCGAAGCGGGTGATCTTCTCGCGGAGGTGGAAGTCTTCGAGCAGCGTCGGGCCGCGCGGGTCGACCCGCAGCGAGTCGTCGGTGTGCGGCAGGCGAACGCCGTGGTCGGTGGTGAGGTACTGGCCCGCGTCGTCGCGGCGGTCGGGCTGGAGTTCTTCGCTCTTGGCGCTCGGGACGCCCGCCGCGCTGGGCGTGACGTCGCTCTTCTTCTTGGTGGGCATCGATCGACTCCGGGGCTGTGGATGGTGTGCGCGACCGCACGTCACGCGCTGGCAGCGCCGCTCCGTCGGGCCGCCGCCTGGCCTCGTCAAGCCGCCGCCGATCGCCCCATCCACGCGGAAGGTGTAGCCCCCGGAACGCGGTGTCCGGAGCCGACGGGCTGAAGCCCGCGGCAAGGGTCGTGAACGACGCAACACACCGTGAAGCCCGCGAAGCGGGCTTTCACCGGGCGGCATCACCCTCCGACCTTGCCGCGGGCTTTAGCCCGTCGGCTCCGGCGGCCCGCGGACGAGATCGCCTCAGCCGCGGGTCTCGTCGCGCCACCGCCGCACCCGCTCGGCGAGCCAGGGGCCGTCGTCGAGGGGCAGGTCGTGCCCGGCCCGCGGGTGCTGCACCAGCGTCGCCCCGAAGTGCGCCGCGAGGCGCTCGCCACAGACGGGGTGGGCCAGCGGGTCGCGCGCCGCCGTCACCACCAGCGCGGGCACCCCGAGGCGCGCGGGCGCCCGGAAGCGCGTCGCCGCCACGAGCTGCCGCACCAGCGTCGCCACGGGCGTGGGGCGCTCGGCGGCGTAGCCCGACCACTCGCGCGCCACGAGGTCGAGGTCGGGCGCGAGGCGCGTCGTGAAGCCCAGCACGATGCGCTCGCGCGCCACCGGGTCGCGGGCCCGCGCCGCCGCCACGATCTGCGGGACGATCGCGAGGTCCATGCGGTCCCACGGGCGGGAGAGATTACCGGCCGAGGTATTCACCAGCACGACGCGGCGGAAGTCGCCCGGGTGGTCGGCGGCCCACTGCATCGTGACCATGCCGCCGAGCGAGACGCCGAGGAGGTTCCAGTCGCCGGGAAACTCGTCGCGCAGGCGCAGCCAGCGGGCGCGGATGTCGTCGGTGATGCCGCGGAGCGTGGCGGGCGAGCGCCGCGCGAACTCGGTGCCCGCGCCGGGGAAGTCGATGCCGTGCGTGGTGGCGTCGCCGAGGGCGGCGGCGAGCGTCGCGCCGAAGCGCCCGTTGTGGCGTTGCTCGCGGGCGAGGCCGCGGAGGAGGAGCCAGCGTTCCATGGGGCGGTGTCTTCGGGAGGTGACGCTTTACCGGGAGCGGTAAGCGGATCAGCGGCGGTGGGTGGGCGGCGGGTGCGGGGCGACGGCGCGGATGCCGCCCGCACGGCCGAGGTGGAGGTCTTCGGTGCCGGTGGGCGAGCCGACGAGCGGCGGCGGCAGCACCGGGGGCGCCGGCGGCGGCGGCGGGACGGGGGCGATGCGCATCGGGCCGCCCGCGGGGTGGGCGACGGGCGTCTGGGGTTGGGGCGGGGGCGTGGGCTGCACCGGGGCGACGGCGCCGCCGGTCGCCATCGGCGGCTCGACGGTCACGGGCGGGGGGGCACCGCCCGGGGTCATGTACTGGGGCGGCGCGTCGATGAGCCCGAGGCCGACGCCGATCTCGCGGAGCGCGTCGGAGACGCGGTGTCCGTCGAGGGCGCTCGCGGCGTTCTCGCCGTGGCTGGAGAGGCGCTCGCGCCGCGCGGTGGCGTCGTCGGCCGCGCAGCCGTCGACCACGACGCCGCTCGCGAGCAGGGCCGCGAGGCTGGGGAGGGCAGAACTCCGGGTGGCGGTGCGCGGATGACGTTGGCTCATGGAGTGGGGACCCCTTCGACGCGGTGACGACGCGACGATCTTGGCGTGACCCGGGGGTCGATGGCAAACGTGGCTCCTACCGATGGGACGATTCGACGACCGCGCGACGCGCCCGGCCCGCGGGCCGGCAGACCTCCTCCGCTGGCGCCTCGACAAGCTGCGCGGCGTCGGGCCGGCGGGCGAGAAGGACGGCATCGCCGGCGCCCCGCACCGCCCCAACGACGGGGCGCTCCTGCGCTCGCCCGCGCCGTCGCTCACCTGGATCGGCCACGCCAGCTTCGCGCTGCGCCTCGGCGGCCGGATGACCGTGATCGACCCGATCTGGTCGGAGCGCATCCAGGGGGTGGTCAGGCGCCTCGCGCCGCCGGGCGTGGCCCTCGCGGCGATGCCCACCATCGAGACGGTGCTGGTCTCGCACAACCACTACGACCACCTCGACCTCCCGACGCTCCAGCGCATCGGGCCCGCGGCGCGCTACCTGGTTCCGCTGGGCAACGCGGGGGTGCTGCGCGGCGCGGGGCTGCCCGACGTGGTCGAGCTCGACTGGTGGCAGACCCACCGCGAGGGCGACGTCGAGTACACCCTCGTGCCCGCCCGCCACTGGTCGATGCGCATGCCCTGGAACCGCAACGACATGCTCTGGGGCGGCTGGATCGTTCGCACGAAGGAGGGCGTCGCGTACCACTCGGGCGACACCGCGGCCTTCGACGGGTTTACCGAGATCGGTAAGCGCTGCGGCCCGGTCGACTGGGCGATGCTGCCCATCGGCGCCTACGAGCCGCGGTGGTTCATGGAGCCGCAGCACATGAACCCCGACGACGCCGTCGCGGCCTTCGAGGCGCTGGGCGCGCGCACCTTCGTGGCGATGCACTGGGGCACCTTCAAGCTCACCGACGAGCCCCTCCACCTGCCGCCCGAGCGCACCCGGGCGCTGTGGTCCGAGCGGGGCTACGACCCGGCGCGGCTGTGGATTCTCGACGTCGGCGAGACGCGGGCGCTGTCAGCCGAACTTCGCGCCGAGTGACTCGGCCCGCGCCAGGATGCCCGCCTCGTCGGCGGGCGCCCACCCGAGGCCGATGACCCGCTCGCCGGCCCAGGCGTCCCAGACCTCCTCGGGCACTTCGACCGTGCCGCGCGGGCCGCCGACGGTGATCGCGCGGTCGCCCGCGAAGGCGATGACGTCGGCGAGCAGGTCGCCGTCCTCGTCGAGGGCCTCG
>JAQBQI010000774.1 GCA_028287085.1 Myxococcaceae bacterium | reverse complement strand
CTCGACACCGCGCCCGCCGACGCCGCCGCGGCCGTCGACGCGCCCGCGGTCACCGACGACGCGCCGCCCGTCGAGGCCGACGTCCCGATCGAGACCTTCCACCCCGACGCCGCCTCGCCGCAGACCGCCATCACCGCCCCCGCCGACACCTGGACCTGGGTGCCATTCCCCGACAGCGCCTGCGGCAACGGCGCGCCCACCGGCATCGGCGTCAGCCTCCACCCCGGCTCGCGCCGCGTGCTCATCTTCCTCCAGGGCGGCGGCGCCTGCTGGGACGGGCTCACCTGCTACGGCGTGCAGAGCGCGGTCAACCTCGTCGACGGGTACACCGAGACGACCTTCGCCGCCGAGCGCTCGGGCCTCGCGGGCTTCACCCTCTTCAACCGCACCAACGCCGCCAACCCCTGGCGCGACGCCAACCTCGTCTACGTTCCGTATTGCACCGGCGACGTCCACTCGGGCGACCACGTCGTCGAGCACCACTGGGGCAGCCGCGCGGGGCGCACCTTCCACGTCGGCGCGCGCAACCTCGACGCCTTCCTCGCGCGCCTCTCCCGCACCTTCACCGACGCCGAGCGCGTCACCCTCAGCGGGCTCTCCGCGGGCGGCTTCGGCGCCGGCATCCACTGGGAGCGCGTCGCCAACGCCTTCCCCGGCGTGCGCACCGACCTCGTCGACGACTCGGGCCCCCCGATGGCGCCGCCCGACAACCTCTGGAGCACCTGGCGCCGCGCCTGGAACCCGCAGCTCCCCGCCGACTGCGCCGAGTGCCGCGACCACCTCGACGCGCTGCTCCCGTACTACGCCCGGCGCTTCCCGCCGCCCGCGCGCTTCGGGCTCATCTCGTACCTGCAAGACACCACCATCAGCACCTTCTTCGGCGTGACCCCGGCGCAGTTCCAGACGCAGCTCCTCGACGTCACGGCGCGGGTCATCAGCACCATCCCCAACGCGCGGCACTTCTACGTCGCGGGCCAGGGGCACGTGCTGCTCGGCAACAGCGGCCGCGTCCGCGGCGCCAACGGCACCACCCTCATCGACTGGCTCGGGCAGATGAACAGCGACGACCCCGCCTGGGCCAACGTCCAGCCGTAGTCGCTGGCGCGCCGGGACAAGCCTTCGGGCGCCCGGCGCCAAGAGCCCTCTTCCGCGACGACCCATCGTCTCGGCTGAAGAGGTGCTCCGATGACCAACAGCGCAACGTTCTGGACCGTCCTGGCCGTGGCCGTCTTCCCCGCGATCCTCCTGCTCGGGCTCTTCTGCGTGCTGCTCCCCGGGCTCAACCTGGCGCTCATCCCGCTCTGGGCCTTCGTCGCGATGGCCTACGTGGGCGGCTTCTCCAACGAGATGGCGCGCTGCCGGCACCTCGCTCAGCGCGCCCCGGCGCCGCGCCGGAAGGCCCCCGGCGTCATGGCCGTCCAGCGCGCGAACGCCTTGTGAAAGGCGCTCTGGTCGGAGAAGCCCAGCGCGTGGGCGATCGTCGCGATGGGCTCGCGCGTGTCGCGCAGCGCGGCCTCGGCGTGCGCCCGCCGCACCTCGTCGAGCACCTCGGCGAAGGAGGTCCCGTCCTGCTGGAGGTAGCGCTGCACGGTGCGCTCGCTCAGGCGCAGCGACCGCGCCGCCGCCTCGATGGTGGCGCCCCGCGCGAGCAGCGGGACCAGTACGCCCTTTACCCGCGCCGTAAAGCTCTCGCGCCGGGGTAGCCGCGCCGCCAGCGTGCGCGCGTGGCTCGTCAAGATCTCCGCGAGCGCCGGGTCGGCGGTCTTCTGCTTCAGCGCGAGCACCGAGGAGGCCACCTGGAACTCGGCGCAGTCGGCGTCGAACTCCACCGGGCAGGCGAAGATGCGCGCGTGCTCGCGGGTGTCCTTCGGTCGCCCGTGCTCGAAGCGCACGCGCCGCGGGATGAGGTCGACCCCGGTGGTGCGCCGGGTGGTGAGCAGCATCCACGCGAACACGAACTCGGTCGCGTGCCGCGGGGCGAGCAGCGCCGTCCCCTTGCTCTGCACGCGAATCGACGCCACCTCGGGGCCGCGGACGAACTCGGTGCGGTGCACGTCGTTCACCACGCGGTGGAAGCTGGTGAGCAGGTCGAGGCCGTCGCCGACGGTGGCGCAGCTCTCGTAGAGGCGGGCGGCGAAGGGCGGCGAGGTGCCCGCCGTGACCTCGCCCAGGTGCAGCCCGAGGTCGTCGTCGTCGAGCAGGCGGGGGAGCTCGGTCCAGAGGCGCACGAGGAGCTCGGCGCTGGCGCGGGCGTCGACGTCGGAAAGGGCCTCGTCGGGGATGGCGAAGCGCCGTCGGAGGTCGGAGGCGTCGAGGCCGCGGCGCACGGCCTCGGTGACGAGCACGCGCACGATGTTGGCGGAGAGCGTGTCGGAGGCCATCAAGCCCGGTCGGGACGGGTCACCCACGATGTCGTGACGGTAGGCGATCGCGGGGGCGGGGCGTCAAGGCCGGCGATCGGGGCCACGGTCGGTGGCCAGCGGGGCGGGGCCGCGGATACCCTCCGGGGGGAATGCCGTACCGCCGGTCGTCCACGCCGCCACCGCCGCCCGCCGACGCGCCCGACCTGCGCGCGGAGGACGTCGTCGGGGTGCGCGAGGCGTGGCCCGAGACGGACGACCCGCGGGCCGAGCGGGTGCGCATCCGCGCGCTCGCGGTCGTGACCTGCGCGACCGTCGTGCTGGGCGCGCTCGTGGTGCTGCTCGACGGTCGGTAGTGGGCACGGCCGCACAGACGTCGTTGCTCCGTCGGCTCGGCCTCGGGCCGCTCTCGCTCACCGGCTGGCGCCGCTGGTCCGCGCTGTCGGCCGTGGTCGCGTTGACGCTCGTGACGCAGGTTGGGGTCATCCTCTGGCCGGTCTTCGGGATGTTCCGCGGTCGCGGCGCGGGGTGGCGCCGCCTCGCCGTCGGCGTCGCGATGTACGCGCTCGCGTGCGCGGCGCTGGTCCCGCCGGTCGCGGCGGTCCTGGGGCGGGTGCCGCTGCCCTGCGCGGGGGGCTCGTTGCGCGCGCGCTCGTGGCTCTACTGCGCGGCCAACCGACGCTATGTGGCCCCGGAGCTGCGCGCGGCCGCGCGGGAGATCGCCGACTCCGTCGCCGCGGAGAATCCCGGGACCTACGTCTCGTACCTGGATGGGGCCTTCCCCTTCCGGGGCCTTCCGCTGTTGCCCCATCTCTCGCACGGCGACGGGCGCAAGCTCGACCTCGCGCTCTTCTACGTCGATCGCGCGGGGCGCCCCCTCGAGGTCGGCGGCTCTCCCGTCGGCTACTTCGGCTACGTCCAACCTGCGCGCTCGGGCGACGCGGCGTGCCCGCAGCGCTGGTTCGATCTGCGCTGGGATCTCGCGGCGCTCCAACGGTGGTTGATGCCCGACGCGCTCGACCGGGGGCGCACCCGGCGGCTGGTCGCGACCGCCGCGCGCCACCCCGCGATCGCCAAGGGGCTGATCGAGCCGCACCTCCAACGGACCCTCGGCGTGCGCTCGGCGAAGCTGCGCTTCCAGGGCTGCGGCGCCGCGCGCCACGACGACCACGTGCACCTCCAGCTCCGGTAGCGCGAACGAGCCGGACGGGCGACCGCAGGTCGCCCCTACAACCGCAAACTGCGAATCCAACGGCCTGCAAGGAGATGCCACCGAGCTGCCCCAAGTACGGGCGACCTGAGGTCGCCCGT
>JAQBQI010000738.1 GCA_028287085.1 Myxococcaceae bacterium | reverse complement strand
TCCTGTTATTGCCTGGGGTGACGCGCCATCGCGCGGAACCCCAGCGAAGCCAGCGGCGAGCACCACTCTCCCGCGGACCCCGATGAGGTCAACCCGCAGGACCAGCTGGGGGAGGGCCGCCCCGCCCCCGCCCGCTTTCTAGAACCGCCCGCCGATCAGCAGGTCGCGCCCGTTGAAGCCCACCTGCACCGTCTCCGTCCGCGGCCGCCCCAGTATCACCATCACCACGCCCGTCGCCGCCAGCACGCCGCCGCCGATGAGCAGCGCGTTGGTCATCCCCGACAGCGTGTCGACGTCGTCGCGCTTCGCCAGGTCGCTCGCGTTGCTGCACTGCCGCGCCGGGCACGCCGCCTCGAGGTCGCTGAACGCGCCGCTCGCCATCACGCCCGTGATCGCCCCGCCGATGAGCGCCGCCACGCCGACGCCGCCCACCACGAAGCCCACCGTGCGCAGCGGGCTCGACACCGTGCGCGTCGTCACGCTGCCCTCCGGCGGCGGCGTCTGCACGCTCACCGCCTGCGACGCGCTGTGGTCCACCGGCGGCGCGGTCACCGGCGTCACCACCGGCGTCGCCACCGGCGTCGTCACCGGGGTCGCCGTCGCCTGGCTCGCGCGCATCAAGCCCTCCACCCGCGGCAGCTCGCGCCGCGCCAGGTCGACCGCCGCGCGGAAGGGCGCCGGCGCGTCGGGCGCCAGCGTCTCGTTCGACAGCCGGCGCCACACCTCGGCCGCCTCGGCGAGCCGCGGCGGCGTCGCGTGCTCCAGCGCGATCGCGATGTACTGGAGGTGGATCGGCGCGTGGAAGCGCTGCTCGGCCTGCGTGAAGCGGTCGAGCACCACCGGCCAGTCCTGGCGGTTGTTGGCCGCGATGCCCTGGATCGCGAACTCGCGCGCCGCGTTGCGGTCGGCCCCCGTCGGGGCCGCCGGCTGGGCCCACGCCACCGTCGAACCCAGCGTGACCGACGCCACCAGCAGAACCGACGCGACCGACGTACGCAGCTTCACGATCCGCACTCCTCCTCCGCGCGGAAAACACCTCCCGCGAGCGGCGCGACCGTTCTACCCCAACACCCCCGCCCGACGGAACGCTCTCGCTCCCCAAACGCTCTGCTACCGTCCGCCCCCCGACGATGGCCCCACCCCGCACGCTCGCCCGCCGCCGACCGCCCCCCCCGCCCCCGACCACCCCGTGGAGCCGCGCGCTCGCCCTGCTGGGCCTCGGCGTCTTCGGCGTCGGCCTCACCGGCGCCCTCGTCCTCATCGGCCTCTTCGGCTGGTACGGCCGCGGGCTCCCCGACGTGCACGGCCTCCGCACCGCGTGGCGCCCGCCGCAGACGACGCGCGTGCTCGACCGCAACGGCGCCCTCCTCGCCGAGCTCTTCATCGAGCGCCGCACGGTCGTCCCCCTCGAGCGCCTGCCCCGCCACTTCGTGCAGGCCCTGCTCGCCGCCGAGGACGCGCGCTTCTACGAGCACCGGGGCCTCGCCTGGACGGGGATGCTCCGCGCCCTCGTGGTCAACTTCCGCCACGGCACCGTCGCGCAGGGCGCGAGCACCATCACCCAGCAGGTCGTCAAGAACGTGCTGCTCAGCCCCGAGCGCACGCTCGCCCGCAAGGTGCGCGAGGTGCTGCTCGCCCGCGCCATCGAGCGCGAGCTCGCGAAGAACGACATCCTGTTCCTGTACGTGAACCACATCGCCTTCGGGCACGGGCGCAACGGCGTCGAGGAGGCCGCGCGCTTCTACTTCGGCAAGGGCGTCGAGTCGCTCACGCTCGGCGAGAGCGCGCTGCTCGCGGGCATCCCGAAGTCCCCGGTGCACTACTCGCCCGTCAACGACATGGACGCCGCGCTGCGCCGCCGCCACTGGATCCTCGGGCAGATGGTGGCCAACAGCTTCGTCACGCAGGCGCAGGCCGACGCCGCCGACCGCGAGCCCGTGCGCCTCGTCGCCCGCGACGACGACGGCGACGAGCTCGCCCCCGAGGTCATCGAGGTCGTGCGCCGCACCCTCGCGCAGCTCGCCGGCAACGACGCCCTCCGCTTCGGCCGCTACACCGTCACCACCACCCTCGACCGCGACCTCCAGCGCGCCGCCCGCGCCGCCGTCGCCACCGGCCTGCTCGACCTCGACCGCCGCCACGGCTACCGCGCGCCCCTCGTGCTCCCGGGCACGCACCGCCCCGCCAACCAGGCCAACAGCTCGGGCAACGTCGTGCGCGCCGAGGCCGCGCCGCGCGACGGCGTGCTCAACCCCGGGCACATCTACGCGGGCGTCGTCGCCGCCGTCGAGGCGCAGCCGCCCGCCCTCGTCGTGCGCGTCGGAACCTCCACCGGCCGCATCCCCTGGTCCCGCGCCGCGCGCTACGCCAACAACACCACCGTCGCCACCTTCGCCCCCGTCGGCGCCACGGTGCGCGTCTCGCCCGACCAGCGCATCACCCCCGAGGCGCCCGGAACCTTCCGGCTCGAGCTCGGACCGCAGGCGGCCTTCGTCGCGATCGACCCGCACGGCCGCGAGTTGCGCGCCATGGTCGGCGCCTTCGAGTCGACGCCCGGCATGTTCAACCGCGCGACCCGCGCCGTGCGCCAGCCCGGCAGCGCCTTCAAGCCGGTGCTCTACTCCTACGCGCTCAACACCCGCCGCTTCACGCTCGCCACCACCGTCGACCCCAACCCCGGCTGCTTCGGCACCGGGCGGCGGCCGTGGTGCCCCGCCGAGTCGCACGCCGTCGCCGGGGTCATCGAGCCCGGCATGCGCCTGCGCGAGGCCCTCGCCATGTCGCGCAACATGGTCGCCGCGCGCGTGATGGAGACCCTCGGACCCGAGAGCGTGATCGAGCACGCGCGCGCGCTCGGCATCACCTCGCCCATGCCCTCCGACCTGTCGCTCTCGCTCGGCAGCGGCGGCGTCACCCCGGTCGAGCTCGTCAACGCCTACGCCACCTGGGCGGCGCGCGGGCAATACCAGGACTGGTATGTGATCAGCAAGATTGTCGGTCCCGACGGGCGGGAGCTGACGCTGCCGGCGCGGGCCGCCGCGCGGACGGCGATGACCCCGGCGGAGGCGTGGCTGGTGACCTCGGCGATGACTTCGGTGATCGACCACGGCACGGCCCGCAGCGCCCGCGTGCTGCGCCGCCCCGCCGCGGGCAAGACGGGCACGACCGACCGGGCGCGCGACGCGTGGTTCGTCGGGTACACGCCCGACCTCGTGGCGGGCGTCTGGGTGGGCTTCGACGACCGCCAGCCGCTCGGCGCGGGCGAGGAGGGGGCGCGCTCGGCGGTCCCGATCTGGATCAACTTCATGCAGGCCTACGTGGCGGCGCGGCACCCGCCGGCGCTCGAGTTCGCGCGCCCCGCGGGGGTGACGGCGGAGCGCATCGACCCCGCGACGGGGCTGCTGCCGGGCATCGCGACCGACATGATGGCGCCGCCGCCCGCGACGCTGGAGGAGTACTTCCTGGCGGGCACCGAGCCGCACGAGACGGCCCCGGTGGATGCGGCCGTGGCGCCGACGGTCGACGCGGCGTGGGTGCCGAGCGAGGTCATCGACGCGGGCGCGCAGCCTGCGGTGGAGAACCCGGTGGCGGCGCCCGCGGTGGTCGAAGAGCCGGCGGCGGTGGCGGCTCCGGTGGACGCGGCGGTCGGCGCGGTGGAGTGATGCGCCGTCCGGACGCTCCGGGAGGTAGCGTCGGGCGCAAGGACCGGGAGTACCGATGAGCGACCACCCCAACGTCTCCGACGACCACTTCGACCTGCCCGACCTCGCGAAGCTCTCGACCCGCGCGGCGTCGACGCACCCGCCGCGCATCCTCCTGCTCTACGGGTCGCTGCGCGAGCGCTCGTACAGCCGGCTGCTCACCGAGGAGGCCGCGCGCCTGTTGCAGCGCATGGGCGCCGAGACGCGCATCTTCGATCCGCGCGGGCTGCCGCTGCCCGACGCCGAGCCCGCGACGCACCCGAAGGTGGCCGAGCTGCGCGCGCTGTCGTTGTGGTCGGAGGGGCAGGTGTGGTGCAGCCCCGAGCGGCACGGCGCGCTCACGGGCGTCTTCAAGTGCCAGATCGACTGGTTGCCGCTGGAGCTGGGCAGCCTGCGCCCGACGCAGGGGCGCACGCTCGCGGTGATGCAGGTGTCGGGAGGCTCGCAGTCCTTCAACGCCGTCAACGCGCTGCGCATCCTCGGGCGCTGGATGCGCATGGTGACGATCCCCAACCAGTCGTCGGTGGCGAAGGCCTTCCAGGAGTTCGACGAGGCCGGGCGGATGAAGCCGTCGCCCTACTACGACCGCGTCGTCGACGTGATGGAGGAGCTGTTCAAGTTCACGCTGCTGGTGCGCGACCGGTCCGACTACCTGGTCGACCGCTACAGCGAGCGGAAGGAGTCGGCGGCGAAGACGGAGGCCGCGCGGCTCGCGGCGATCGCGATGCGGGGCACCGGCGAGACGGAGTGAGCGGGGGGAGGGCCCCCGAGCCCCCTCAGCCGCCGCCGGCGGCGTCCATGGTCGCGCTCGCGTCGCTGGTCGTCGCGCCGTCGCTGGTCGTCGCGCCGTCGCTGGTCGTCGCGTCGGCCGCGGTCGAGGCGTCGCCGCCCAGGTCGGAGGCCACGTCGGCGGGCGGCGTCGGCACGTCCTCGTCGGGGCCGGGCGCGTCGTCGCCGGGATCGGGCACGTCGTCGAAGCTCGGCGCATCGGCCCCGCCCTCGGCGGCGTCGGAGCTCGGTGCGTCGCCCGGGCCGCCGTCGGTGCTCGCGGGGCAGGTCCCCGTCATCGAGACGCAGAGCCCGCTGATGCAGCAGTACTGCACCGTCGAGGGCGTGTCGCTCGTGCGGCAGGGGTCGCACTCCGCGCTCGCGCCGCAGCTCGCGGGGCACACCGTCGTCTCGGTCGTGCCGCGGTCGCGCGTCACCGGCACGTCGACGACCGCGCCGCGGTCGGTGCCCGTGTCGCTGCCCGTGTCGCTCGGGATGTCGAAGGACGGCGCGTCCTGATCGCTGGCGTCCTCCTCGGGGAAGGCCGTCATCGTGTCGTCGCTGCAGGCGCTGAGGGCGGAGAAGACGAAGGCGAGGCGGTAGGCGGCGGTGCGGCGGTGCGACATGGACCGCGACGATGCCAGAGAACGGAGGGCTGCGTCTACGAGCGCATCGCGAGGTTGGCGACGTCGCGCACGATGACGATGGCGCCGAGGCCCAGCAGCAGCGTGAAGAAGATGGCCGTGATGGTGGTCTCGAAGCGCGCGTTGGGCCGGCGCCGCATCACCACCTCGTAGAGCAAAAACACCATCCGACCGCCGTCGAGGGCGGGCACCGGGAGGAGGTTGAGGAAGAAGAGCGCGACGGAGATGAGGGCCATCGCGTCGGCGCCGTAGCGCCAGCCGCCGAGGTGGGCGCTGCGGGCCGTCTCGACGACGATGCCCACGGGGCCCATCACCTGGACCTTCTCCTTGCCGCGGATCATGCGGGCGAAGCCCTCGACCTGCTCGATGGTGAGCCGCGCGGGCTCGAGCAGGGCGTGGCGCGCGGCGGCCGTGAGGGGCACGCGGTCGGTGGCCGGGGTGGGCGACTGCACGATGCCGATGCGGTAGCGGTGCGAGGCCGCGTCGAGGCGGGCGGTGGCGCGCAGGGTGAGCTCGCCGCCGGCGCGGCGCACGCGGATGTCGGTGGGCGCGCCGTGGGAATTGTTGATGCTACCGGCGAGCTCGCCGAAGTTGGAGGGCGCGACGTCGCCGATGCGGAGCACCACGTCGCCGGGGCGGAGGCCCGCGACGGCGGCGGCGGAGCCGGGCTGCACCTGGCCGACCACGGGGCGCTCGACGCCGGCGAAGGCGAGCACGCCGAAGATGATGAGCGTGGCGGCGAGGTAGTTGGCGAGCGGACCGCCCGCGATGGTGAAGAAGCGCGCGAGCAGCGAGGCGTTCTGGTAGCTGCCGCGGTCGTTGGGGTCGCTCGGCTCGAGCGGGTTCATCCCGGCGATGTTGACGTACGCGAGGATGGGGACGGCGGCGATCTGGACGAGGGTCTCACTGCCCTTCGGCCGCCACTGGATGATGGGCGGGCCGAAGCCGATGGAGAAGACCCGCGCGCGCATGCCGAAGGCCCGGGCCACGAGGAAGTGGCCGAGCTCGTGGATGATCACGAGGAGGGAGAAGGCCAGCGCGGCGAGGAGGTAGTATTGCGGTGGCATCGGTGGGTTCTGTGGGTCGGGACTCTAACGCGATCCCCGCGTCGGCGCTTGCGGCTCGGAACCGGTCGGGCAATGGTGGTGTCGGTTCGACACACCTGATGCGAAGCGCGGCGGCAACCTGGGCGGGGTGGTGGGTGATGGTCCTGGCGGTGCCGGGGCTGGCGCAGTCGCCGGGCCGGCGGCTGCACCGGGAGATCCCCGGCGACCTGGGCGTCGGGGCGATGCCCGCGGGCGTGCTCTCGCCCTCGCGCTCGGCCGAAGAACTCTCCTCCACCGCGGGCCCCGGCCGGTGGGACGAGTCGCAGCGGCCGGGCGGCGAGGTGATCCGCCCGCGCGAGAACTGGTCGTCCGTGGCGGCCGCCCGCGAGATGGACCGCGACACCCGCTCTCCCCCCGGCACCGAGCTCCGCTACACGGAGGTCTTCAACCCCTCGATCGCGCCCTTCAAGCGCACGCACGCCTACGACGCCGTCGACGAGCTCGGCCGCCTCGTGGTGCGCGACCCCTCGCTGCGCGCCGTGCTCGTCGACGCCCCCGCCCGCTGGGGCAGCGCGCCCGCCGCGCGCTTCACCGGCGACGTCGCGATCGAGCTCTCGCCGCAGTCGCCGACGCCGATCCCCTCGGTGGCGGCCGAGCAGCGGGTGGTGTCGTACCGCACCGAGCCCGAGGTCACGCTCGCCTTCTTCGAGGACTCCGCGGGCAACGCCTTCGTGCGCGCGCCGGTGGGCGAGCTGCGCCGCGTGCGGCTGTCGTACGTCGTCGAGGCCCCGCAGCGCGCGTTTACCATGACGGGTATGCCCGAGGGCACGCTCTCGACCCCGTCGGCCCACCGCGGCATGGCCGAGCCCGCGGTGCCCGACTTCCTGCGGGCCAACGTGGGCGAGGTGCTGCGGCACGTGGGCGTCTCGCCCGACGCCCCGGTGGCCGAGGGGGTCGGCATGCTGGCGGGGTACTTCCGGGCCTTCCGCGACGACGTGCTGCCGGGCAACCTCGACGGGCAGCTCTACCGGGCGCTCGCGCTGGGCGGCGTCGGGGCGTGCCGGCACCGGGCCTACGCCTTCGTGCTGACGATGCACGGCGTCGGCATCAACGCGCGCTTCGCGGGCAACGAGGCGCACGCGTGGGCCGAGGTGGCGATCCCCGGCGGCGGGTGGTCGCGCGTCGACCTCGGCGGGTGGAACGTCCCGCTGCGCACCGAGGCGCCGAGCGACCGGGATGCGTTCGTTCCGGCGAACCCCGACCCGCTGCCGCGGCCGCCGGGTTACGGGCAGTTGTATTCGTCGACGCCGTCGCCGACGCGGGCCAACCAGCGCGCGACCCACGAGCCGACGCCCGACGGCGCGGGCGACCCGGCCGCCGCGGGGCAGGAGCCGGGGGCACGGACGGCGACGGGGCAGGAGCCGGGCGCGCCGGAGACCGCGAGCGGCGCGGGCACTGGACCGGGCAGCGCGACGGGTACGGGACCGGGCAACGGACCAGGGACTGGACCGGGGACTGGACCAGGCACCGGGCCTGCGACGGGCGTCGGGACACCGGCGGCCGGGGCCTCGGAGGCGACGGCGGCGGCGGGCGCGGCGGAGCGACGGCGGGTCGAGGCGGCGGGGGATGATCCGAGCGCGGCGCGGGTGGAGACGACGCTGCGGGTGACGGACGTGCGCGCGACCGACGGGGCGGCGCTGGCGAGCTTCGTGCGCGGCACGCTCGTCGAGGTGAGCGGCGACGCGCAAGACGAGACGGGGGCGCCCGCGGCCGACCTGCCGGTGAGCTTCGAGCTTTGGCGCAACGGCCGGGCGGTGCGGGTCGACCGCGGCTCCGAGCCGACGACCTCGCTGGGCACGACGGTGACGAACGAGGACGGGCACTACGCCGCGCGGGTGTTGCTGCCGGTCGATCTGGGGTGGGGTCCGTACGAGCTGCGCGCGCGTACCCCGGGGGACACGCGGCGGCTGCCCGCGAGGAGCGAGTGACATGAGCGAGTCGAAGGACGGGGGCCTGTGGGGCAGGTGGATTCCGCACCCGGGGAACCTGCTGACGGGTGACGGAGGTGGTGGGTGGTTCGCCGCGGGCTTCGGCCTGGTGCTCGGCGTTCCCTGCGTGGTCGCCGGGCTGGGCGCCGCGTTCGGGGTCATGCGTGCGCCGTCGCCCGACGTCGCCGCGGCGACGGTCTTCATGGCCGTCATCGAGGTGGCGTTCGGTGCGGTGGTGCTGCGAGCGTCGGAGAACTACCTCGTCCGCTCGCCCTTCGTGACTCGCAGGCGTTCTCCTGCCCTGACGCTGCTCGCGGCCAGGGCCGCAACCGCGCTGGCGCTGTTCGCTGGGTTCACGGCGATGCTGGCCGACGTCGGTCGGCGCCCCGCGACCTTCTTCCTGGCGTGGGGCAGCTCGATGTTCTCGCCGGGCGGCGTCACCAGCGACGGCGACCGCATCGTCGATGCATTCAACTGGTCGGCCACGAGCGGCCACTCCGGCCACATCGCGCTCGGCATCGCCCCGGCGTTGTGGCTCGTGCTCCCCGCGCTGCTCGCGTCGTACCTGCTCTCCCGGCCCGTCGCGCGCCTCGCCTCGCTGCCGCCGCGTCGCGCGGTCGTCGCGTGGGCGGGCACCACCGCGGCGCTCGTCGCGATCGCGACCGTCGCGTGGGCGCTCTCGCTCGTCGGGCTCCGCTCGCTCCCCGGCGCCGACGCCCTCTGGCGCGGCATCCTCTGGACCCTCGCGGGCAGTGGGCTCGCCGCGACGATGGCGCTCGCCGCACAGAAGCGCCTCGCCCTCTGGGATCACGCCGATCGCTGGCGCGACGCGACGCTCACGGCCGACCTGCGGCTGGTCTTCGCCGACGGCTCGGGCTCGCGCCCGTCGTCGCCGCACTTCAACGGATACGTCGGCCCGGTGGTGGTGCTGCCGACGGCCGACTCGGCGGGGTCGGTCTTCCGCGGCGACGGCGCTCCCTCGGATGGTTGGGTGGTCGTCGGCACGAAGGCGGCGCTGCTGGAGTCGGTGCAATGCGCCCACGCCACGGCGCGTATCACGGTCGCCGCGGTGGCGTTGATGGCCACGGCGCCGCTCGCGGCGTGGCTGGTCTCGTCGGTACTGTGAGGGAAGTCGAATGATGCAACCCGGGATGATGGCCTATCGGCAGCAGGAGACGGGACTCGCGCTGGTGGGGCAGCGCTTCACCGACCTGCAAACGCTGACCGTGAAGCAGCGCAAGAACTGGTGGGAGCTGGTCTTCAACCTCGAACAGAAGAACCGCTACGTGGTGCTGGGCAACCGCATGGGCGCGGCCTTCGAGGTCGAGGAGCAGGGCGAGGGCATCGGTGCCCTGTTGACGCGCTTGTTCCTGGGCACGGCGCGGCCCTTCACGGCCTTCGTGGTCGACATGCGGCGCGACTCGCTGGCGATGCGGCTGCATCGCCGGTGGCGCTGGTTCTTTCCCCTGCTCGACGTCCACGACGGCGACGACAAGCCGGTGGCCTCGATCGAGGCGCAGTGGGCCTGGTTTCAACGGCGCTACACCGTGCGCGACGCGCAGGGCGCCACGCTCGGCGAGATCGTCGGCCCCTTCTTCAAGCCGTGGACCTTCGAGTTGACCGTAGGCACTCAGGTGATTGGCCACATCAAGAAGAAGTGGTCGGGCTTCTTGAAGGAGGCCTTCACCGACGCCGACAACTTCGAGGTGGAGTTCGCGGCCGAGGTCGACCCGAAGTGGAAGGCGCTGGCGCTGGCCGCCGCCGTGCTGATCGACGTCGTGCACTTCGAGCGCGCGAAGAACGGGTAGCGCGCTACAGGTTGATCGGGATGTACAGCAGCCGGAGCTGGCTGTGCGTGCCCTGGCGGCGGTAGCCGACCAGGCCGAAGAGGACGTTCCAGGAGACGTCTTCGGGGCGGGGGCGGGCGTACGAGAAGATGGGCAGCAGGTGCCACTCGTACGAGCGCACGCCCTGGTGCTGCGAGGAGATCCAGAGGAAGTTGCCCGCGAGCATGTGCACCGACTCGGGGGTGCTGAAGCGCCAGAAGAGCGGCGTCACCATGGTGGCGTGACTGCCGGTCTCGCTGTTGGCGAAGTCGAAGAAGAGCGGGCCCAGTACCGTGTGGCGGCGCGGGCCGCTGCGGCCCGTGAACACCAGCGGATAGATATTGAAGTACGAGCTGCCCGGCTCGCTGTGACTATGGATCGTGGGGAGCAGCCACCAGGTGTTCGAGGCCTCGGTGCGGCGGTGATAGAAGAGCGGGAAGACGGCCTCGGTGTGCGCGCCGGTGCGGGGCTCGCGCGACGAGTAGAAGATGGGGAGGACGGCGTCCCAGTTGGTCGCCCCGCGGTGGCGCTGGTAGAGCGGGGTGATGAGCGTCGAGGCCTCGCCCTCGCGGTGGTAGTAGGCCACCGGGGAGACGAAGGTGCGCTCGTCGGGCCCCGAGTACGTGTGAAACAGGGGGAAGAGCGTCGTGCGCGACGTCGTGCGGTCGTGCCGGTGGAAGAAGATCGGCGCGAGGTTGAACGAGGTGCTGTCGGCGGAGTTGCGGGTCCAGAAGGGGCCGACGACGGTGAGGTTGGTGCCCTCGACGCGGTTCTCGGTGTGATAGGTGAGCAGCGGCGGAATGAGCAGGTAGTTGCCATTCACGTCGTTGCCGCCGAACACGAGCGGCGCGAGGCCCCAGTCGGTGTCGTTGCGCAGCCGGTCGTAGAAGAGGGGACCGGCGATGGTGAGCGCGTGCTCGGGCCGCCAGGTGTGGAAGGTCAGCAGCGGGGGGATGACCAGGTGCTCGCGGGCGAGGGCGCCCGTGCGGTCGAAGGAGTCGCCGTAGAAGAAGAGCGGGGCGACGCCGAAGGCCGTGCCGTGGGCGAGGGCGGGGCCCTCCCAGCTGTGCGCGTAGACGGGCGGAATGATGTCGGTGGCGAAGCGGCCGCCGTCGTCGAGCAGGCCGCGCCAGCGGAAGTACAGCGGGAAGACGACGTCGGTGCGCGTCGTGGGCGAGCGGTACTGGAAGTACGGCGGGATGAGGAGCGAGGTGTCCTGCCCCCGGCGCTCGCGGAAGAAGAAGGGGAAGACCACCGTCGTGCGGCGGTTGGCCGAGCGCTCGAGCAGCAGGAAAGGGGGGATGAGCGTGCGGTGCACGTTGCGGTCGGGGTCGGGCCACGCGGGCACGGCGCCGGGCGCGACGCCGAGGGTGTCCTCGGCCTCGGGGGTGAGCGCGGGCACGGCCGAAGCGGCGCTGGCCGCGGGGGTCGTGGCGGCGGGCTCGGGGTCGGCCGC
>JAQBQI010000723.1 GCA_028287085.1 Myxococcaceae bacterium | reverse complement strand
GCGCCCTCGACGGCGCCGCGGTGCTCGCGACCCGGCGGGGCGGCCGGGAGCTGTCCCGCGCGCCGGGCACCGTGCGCTTCCTCTTCGGGGTCGACGCGCCCGACGGCCGCGACACCGAGACGGCCGCGGCGGTCTCGCTGCGGGTGATCGCGGAGTCGCCCGACGGCGTGGTGTTCGGCGCGGGCTTCACCAGCGCGCGCATCGAGGTCGACGGCGAGGGGCGGCCCGTGCACGACGACCGCCTCGCCGAGAGCGTCGCGACCGCCGACCAGCTGGCCGAGGCGGTGCCCGGCGCCGCGCTCGGTGACGCGTCGACCGAGGGGGTGCTCGGCGAGCGCTTCGAGCTGCTCTCGCTCGGCCACCTCGACGCCCTCCAGCTCGTCGGCCAAAAAGACCCCGGGCGACAGCGCGTCGTCGGCCGGCGGGTGGAGTTCCGCCGCTTCGGCGAGCTGCTCGCGACGGCGGCCAACCAGGGCCTCGTCACGGTCACCGTCGTCGGCGAGGCCGGCATCGGCAAGACCCGCTACCTCGCGGAGGTGCAGTACCGCCTCCGCCGCATGAACCACCCGGTCACCTGGTACAGCGCGACCTGCCTGTCGTACGGGCGCGAGGTGCCGCTCCAGGGGCTCCAGGGGATGCTGCGCGCGCTGCTCGGCATCGAGGACGGCGACGGCGAGGCCGTGATGCGCGAGAAGGCGCGGCGCGTGCGCGAGCTCGGCCTGACGCCCGAGGAGATGCTCGCCGTCGGGGTCGTGCTCGGCATCGTCAGCGCCACGATGGAGTCGCTGGAGTCGGCGTCGCGCCCGCTGCGCACGGCGCTCCAGAAGATCGTCACGCGCCTCTCCGAAGACCGCATCACGGTGTTCTGCTGGGACGGCGCCGAGCACCTCGACGACCTCTCCGCGACCCTGCTGGCCGACGTCATCGAGGGCGCCCGCCGCGCCCGCGCGCTCGTCGTCACGGCGCGCCGCCCCGGCCGGGCCTTCCCCTGGGAGACCGCGCCCAACGCCCAGCACGTCCACCTCGAGCCGATGAGCGAGGACGAGCTCCGCCAGCTGCTGGGGCTCGCGCTCGGCACCGAGCTCGCGGGCCCGGTCGAGCTCATCGACGACCTCGCCGCGCGCTCGGGCGCCAACCCCTTCGCCTTCGTCGAGCTCGTGAAGGCCCTGCGCGAGTCGGGCGCCCTCAGCGTGACCCCCGAGGGCATCGTCTACCGGCACGAGCGCGTCCCGGCGGGCCTGCCCCGCACGCTGCGCGGCCTCACCGCGAGCCGCGTGGCGCGCCTCCCGCCCGCCGAGCGGCGGGTGCTACAGGTCGCCTCCGTGATCGGTCCGCGGCTCGCCACCGAGCAGCTGCTCGGCACGGCGGAGATGCCCGAGGCGCTGGTCGAGTCGGCGCTCGCGTCGCTCGTGGCGCAGGACGTCCTCGAGCGCACCGGCCAGCGCGAGTACCGCTTCCGCAGCGAGCTGCTCTGCGAGGTGCTCTACGACGGCCTCTCCGAGGAGGTGCGCCGCCGGCTGCACGCGACGGTGGCGGCCGTGACCGAGCAGTTCCTGCCCGACCGCGTCGACGAGTTCGCCGAGCGCCTCGCGGGCCACTACGACCTCGCCGGCGACCGTCCGCGCGCCATCGACTGCTGGATGCGCGCGGCGCGCCGGCAGCTCCGCGAGCACGCCCCCGACGCGTCGGTGCAGAGCTTCGCGCGCGCCATCGACCTCGCCCTCGCGGGCAGCGAGCCCGACCCCGCGCTCGTGCTCTCGCTCTACATCTCCCTCGGCGACGCGGCGCTCGCCGCCCGCTCGACCGACCTCGCCTTCGAGCGCCTCAAGCTCGGCGTCGCCTTCGCCGAGGAGCGCAACGAGCGCACCGCCGTCGCCCGCCTCGTGCTCGTGCAGGGTCGGCTCTTCGCGCGGCGGCAGCAGGTCGTCGAGGCCATCCGCCACCTCGAGCGCGCGCTCGCCCTCGCGGAGCTCTCGGGCGACAAGGCCATCCGCGCGATGGTGGTGTCGGCGCTCGGCTCGATGCACGCCGACCGCGGCGAGTTCGGGCGCGCGCAGAAGTACCTCCAGGAGGCCGCGCGCATGGCGTCCGAGCTGGGCCTCGTGTCCGAGCAGTTGCGCGCGCTGGCCTCGTCGGCGCGCTGCCAGGCGGCCAGCGGCGACGCGGCGGCGGCGCGGGCCTCGCTCGTCGAGATCGACGCGCTCTGCGCCCACGAGGGCGTCGACCGGCGGCTGCTCGTCGAGGTCGCGCGCACCCGCGCCGAGGTGCTGCTGCGGCTGCGCGACCTGGGCCCCGCCGTGGCCGCGGCGCAGGCGGCCGTCGACCTGGCGCGCGAGGTCGACCGCGCGCTCGGGCTCTGCGCGGCGTCGATGGTGCTGGGCGAGGCCGAGTGGCGCAACGGCGACGCGCCGCGCGGGTACGCCGCGTTCACCGAGGCGCGCGGCATCGCGGCGGCGCGCGGGTACGTGCGGCTCGCGGCGCGGGCCGACGGGTACCTGGCCTTCCTCGAGGCGTCGCGCGAGGGCGCCGAGCGCGACGCGCCGCGGGCCCGGCTCGAGCAGGCGCTGGTCACGCTCGACGCGCAGGGCTTCCCCGCCGACGGCATCGAGGCGCGCTGGCTGCTGGGCCATCTGGCGCTCACCGAGGGGCAGCCCGACAAGGCCCGGCGCTACCTGCGCGAGGCGCTGACGAAGGCCGGCACGACCGACAACCGCGTGCTCCTCGAGGAGTGCGAAGCGGCGCTGCGCGAGGTGCGCACGACGTCGGTGCGGCCGCCGTGAATGGGCCCACGCGCGGCTTGACAACAAGCCCCCGCGATGATTCCTTGCGCTCCCCCTAAGAGCCTCCGCTCTACTACCCGAGAGACGTCATGGGCAGCCAGAACCCGAAGATTGAAGCGCTCCACACGCAGCGCATTGCCGACAACAAGCTCACCCCCTTCCGCGTCGGTGACACGATCAACGTGCACTACAAGGTCGCCGAGGGCGAGAAGGAGCGCATCCAGGTCTTCAAGGGCCAGGTCATCCGCATCCGCAACGGCGGCATCGGCGCGATGTTCACCGTCCGCAAGATCTCCTACAACGTCGGCGTCGAGCGCATCTTCCCGGTGCACAGCCCCCGCATCGACAAGATCGAAGTCATCGCCCACGGCGTGACCCGCCGCGCCCGCCTGTACTTCCTCCGCGACCTCCAGGGCAAGGCCGCCCGCCTCAAGGACGCCCGCGAGAAGAACCCCTCCGCCTCCTGATCGCACCCGATGGGCGGGCGCACTCCTTTCGTCGCGCTCGTCCTCCTCGCCCTCCTCTCCGCCTGCTCCGACGACCGCTCCCCGAGCGGCGCCGCCTGCACGGCCGGAACCCAATGCCAGACCGGCCTCTGCCTCGAGCGCCCCACGGGCGGCGCCGTCTGCGTGGTGCGCTGCGCCGTCGACGCCGACTGCCCCGCGGCGGAGGTCTGCGGCCGCTTCGACTTCCGCGGGCGCGACGACTCGGGCGTGCCCGCGGGCAAGGAGAGCGACGTCGTGCGCGTGTGCCGCCCGCCGCTCCAGACCCGCTGCGCGGGCGCCTGCGTCGTCCCGGGTGAGCGCTGCGTCGGCGAGGCCGACGCCGTCTGCGCGCCGGCCTGCCGCGACCGCGTCGACTGCGGCGGGCGCGACTGCGTCGTCGACGGCTGCGGCCCGGGGCACTGCGCGCCGGCGTGCGACAGCCAGCGCGATTGCCCGCGCTTCAACGTGTGCGACGCGGCCTTTCTGGGCGCCGACGGCCACGGGCGCTGCCTCGCCGTCGCGAGCGGTGCTACGGACGCTGGCGCGGGCCCCGACGCGACCTGCGTCGACGCGCCCTGAACCCCCGAACCTCACCTCCCGCCCCAGGCTGACACCCGCACGATGAGCGACCCTCCCTCCGCCCCCGCCGCGCGCCCGCCCGGTCGCGCGTGGTCGCTCCTGCGCGGCCTGCTCGTCGACCAGCGCCGCGAGGTCGCGCTCGGCGTGGTGTTCCTCGCCTTCAGCGCCGTCACCGCGGGCGCCATCCCCCAGTGCATCCGCGGCGCCTCCGACGCGCTGCGCGTGGGCGAGGCCCGCCGCGCGATGCTCTTCGCGCTCGGCATCGCGGCCTGCGCGGGCCTGGGCGCCTGGTTCCGCGTGGCGTCGCGGCTGCGCATCTTCAACGCGGGCCGCGAGGTGGAGTTCGTCCTGCGCGAGCGGCTGCTGGCGCACCTGCACCGCCTCGGGCCCTCGTTCTTCCAGCGCATGGGCCCGGGCGAGGTGATGTCCCGCGCCACCAACGACCTCGCGCAGGTGCGCCTGCTCGTCGGCTTCGGCGGGCTCAACCTCGTCAACGCCGCCTTCGCGTACTTCGTGAACATCCCGCTGCTCTTCGCGCGCAGCCCGCGCCTCGCGGCGCTCGCGCTGCTGCCCTTCCCGGTCTTCATCTTCATCACGCAGGGCTTCGGGCGCGCGATGTTCGCCCGCAGCCGCGCCGCGCAGGACGCCCTCGGCGTGATGTCCGAGCGCGTGCAGCGCGTGCTCTCGGGCATGCGCGTGGTGCGCGCCTACGGCCTCGAGGAGTCGCAGCGCGCCGGCTTCGACCAGGACATCGACCGCTCGCTCGAGGCCAACCTCGCGCTCGCCCGCCTGCGCGGGGTGATGTTCCCGGTGCTCGGCCTCGGCGCGGCCACCGCGTCCTTCGTCGTCGTCTGGGTCGGCAGCGCGCAGGTCATCGCCGCGCCCGACGACTTCACCGTCGGCGACATCCTGGCGTTCCAGTCGCACCTCGCGCTCATCGCGTGGCCCACCATCGCGCTCGGCTACCTGCTCTCGATCCTCCAGCGCGGCCGCGCCTCGGTCGACCGCCTGCTCGACGTGCTCGAGGCCTCGCCCGACGTCGACGACGCCGGGGCCGAGCCCGTCGAGCCCGCCTCCCTCCGCGGGGCCCTCTCGGTGCGCGACCTCCACTACGCCATCGAGGGGCGCGAGATCCTCGCCGGCGTCAGCCTCGAGGTGCCCGCGGGCCGCCGCCTCGCCATCGTGGGCCGCACCGGCGCCGGCAAGAGCGTGCTCGCCCGGCTGCTCGCGCGCATGCTCCCGACCCCGGCGGGCGCGGTCTTTCTCGACGGCCACGACGTCACCCGCGTGCCGCTCGCGACGCTCCGCGCCGTGGTCGGCCTCGCGCAGCAGGAGCCCTTCCTCTTCTCGACCACCATCGCCCGCAACGTGGCCTTCGCCGAGCTCGACCCCGACGCGCCCGCGACCCGCGACCGCGTGCGTGAGGCGCTGCGTTCCGCGCAGCTCCTGGCCGAGGTCGACGCCATGCCCGAGGGGGCCTTCACCATCGTGGGCGAGCGCGGCGTGCAGCTCTCGGGCGGACAGAAGCAGCGGGTGGCCCTCGGGCGCGCGCTGCTGGCGCAGCCGAAGGTGCTGCTGCTCGACGACCCGCTCTCGGCGGTCGACACGCGCACCGAGGCGGCGATCCTCGACGCCATCGACGAGGCCTCGCGCGGGCGCACGCTGGTGCTCGTCACGCACCGCGTGGCGGCGGCGGCGCGCTGCGACCGGGTGGTGGTGCTCGACGCGGGGAGGGTGGTCGAGAGCGGCACCCACGACGAGCTCATCGCGCGCGGCGGGCTCTACGCGCGGCTGGCCGAGCGGCAGGCGCTCGAGGCCGAACTGGAGGCCATGTGAGCGACCCGAAGCCCGCCCCGCAGCCCGCCCCGAAGCCCACCGCCGCGGACGCCGAGCGCGCGTTCCACGAGGAGGACGCCCTCGGGAAGACCTACGACGCCCGGCTGCTCATGCGCCTCTGGCCCTTCGTGCGCACCTACCGCTGGCAGCTCGCGCTCGCGATGGTGCTGCTGCCCGTCGGCTCGGAGCTCCTGGTCGCGCAGCCGCGCACGATGCGCGCGATCATCGACGACGGCGTCGGGCGCGGCGACGTCGGCGCGGTGCACCGCGGCTCGCTCGTGCTCGGGGCGCTCATCGTCGCCGAGTTCGCGGTGCGCTTCGTCTCCGGGTACCTCCTCCAGGTCGTCGGGCAGCGCAGCATGGCCGACGTGCGGCGCGAGGTGTTCCGCTTCCTCCAGGGGCAGCGCATCGCCTTCTTCGACCGGCAGCCCATCGGCCGGCTCACGACCCGCGTCACCAACGACGTCGACGCCGTCGGCGAGCTCTTCGCGTCGGGCGCCGTCACCGCCGTCGGCGACGTGATCACCCTCGCGCGCATCGTCGTCGCGATGGTCGTGCTCTCGCCGCAGCTCTCGCTGCTCACCTTCCTCGCCGTGCCGCCGCTCGCGTGGCTGGTCGACCGCTTCCGCCGCCGCGCGCGCGACGCCTTCCGCGCCATCCGCGCGAAGACCGCGCGCATGAACGCCTACCTCAACGAGCAGGTCACCGGCGTCGCCGTCGTGCAGGCCTTCGCCCAGGAGCAGCGCTGCCAGGACGAGTTCCGCGAGATCAACTCCGCGTACCGCGAGGCCAACCAGCTCGCCATCCGCTACGACGCGATGCTCTACGCCATCGTCGACGCCTTCGCGTCGGTCTGCATCGCGTCGCTGCTCTTCGCCGGCGCCTGGGCGCTCGACCGCCGCCAGCCCGCGGCCTCGCTCGGCGTGCTCGTCGCGTTCGTGCAGTACGTCCAGCGCTTCTTCGAGCCGCTGCGCGAGATCTCCTCGAAGTTCACCATCCTCCAGAACGCGATGTCGGGCGCCGAGCGCGTCTTCGGCCTGCTCGACAAGCCCGAGCCCGACGCCCCCTCCGTCGCCGTCGCCCCGCGCGGCGAGCGCCCCGTGCCCGCCGGCGCCGTCGTCTTCGAGGACGTGCGCTTCGGCTACCAGCCCGACCGCCCCACGCTGCGCGGCGTGAGCTTCGCCGTCCCGCCGGGCCGCACCCTCGCCATCGTCGGCCCCACCGGCGCGGGCAAGACCTCCATCATCTCGCTGCTCCAGCGCCTCTACGAGGTCGACGACGGCGCCGTCTTCGTCGACGGCGTCGACGTCCGCGCGATGCCCCGCGCCGCGCTGCGCCGCCGCGTGGTGGTCGTCCCGCAGGACGTGGTGCTCTTCCCCGGCGACGTGCTCTCCAACGTCGCCCCCGGCGAAGACCGCCCCGACGAGGCCCGCGCGGAGGACATCGCGCGCCGCCTCGGTCTGCTCGACCTGCTCACCCGCCGCGGCATCGGTCTACGCTCGTCGGTGGGCGAGCGCGGCGGCAACTTCAGCAGCGGCGAGCGGCAGCTCATCGCCCTCGCGCGCGCCCTCTACCGCGACCCCGAGGTGCTCGTGCTCGACGAGGCCACGGCGAGCCTCGACTCGGAGACCGAGGCGACGGTGCAGCGCGCGGTCGCCGAGACGCTGCGCGGCCGTACGGCCATCGTCATCGCGCACCGGCTCAGCACGATCCGCCACGCCGACGAGATCCTGGTGATGCTGCGCGGCGAGGTGGTCGAGCGGGGCAACCACGCGGCCCTGATGGCGCTCGGCGGCGTCTACGCGAAGCTGCACCGGCTGCAGTTCGTGACCGAGCCGGCGCCCGCGGTCGAGGCCGCGCCGGCGGTCTAGTTCTGGCGGACGACGGTCTCGCGCGGGGCGGTCGGGTCGTTGATGCCGGTGACCTCGCGCACGCGCCGGGTGAGCGCCTCGGTCTCGGGCGAGAGGTGCCAGTGCACGCGGGCGGTGCCCTCGGCGTCGTACCAGCGCGCGAAGAGCAGGAAGGTGCGCGCCTGCAGGCGTTGCTCGTTCTGGTGGATGGCGTTGAAGCCGAGGTCGCCCTCGGAGACGCGCAGGTCGATGATGCGGTCGGGCGGCAGCGTGCCGTGGAGGGGGTCGCGCGTGGCCGCGGCCGTCAGCCGGTAGGCGCGGGACGTGGAGTTGTCGTCGCCGAGGGTGACCGTCTCGACGCGCACGGCGACGATGAGGTCGCTCTCCAGCGAGAGGCCGCGCACCTGGCGGCGCCAGTCGGCGGCGACGCGGCCGCCGAGCGCGTCGACGTCCTCGATGAAGTCGGCGGCGTCGTCGAAGAGCGGCGCGAGCTCGGGGGTGAAGGGCCGCGTGGTCACCCCGGACGCGTTGGAGACCGTGGTGGCGCAGCCGCCGGTGAGGGCCGCGAGGAGCACGAAGGCGGCGAGTCGGGTCACTCGGCTGGGGTATCACCCTTGCGCGAGGCGGTCGAGAGCGCCGGGCGGCGCTGCTCGCAGAACGCGCGCAGGTCGGCGGGCAGCGGCGCCGAGATGGTCAACGGCGTCTTCTCGATGGGGTGCGAGAGCGTCACCGACGCGGCGTGCAGGGCGTGCCGGTCGAGCAGCAGCGTGCGCATGCGCGCCTCGTCGGGCGGCCCCTCGAGGCAGGCCAGGAACATCTCGTCGCCGTGCGCGTAGAGCTTGTCGCCGACGAGGGGGTGGCCGACGTACGCGAGGTGCACCCGGATCTGGTGCTGCCGGCCGGTCTCGGGGTGCGCCGCGACCAGGGTGAAGCCGTCGAGCCGCTCGATGACGTCGACGCGGGTCACCGAGGGCATGCCCCCGCGCGTTTCGGGGCGCACGACCATCTTCACGCCGACGTCGCCGCCGTGCAGGCACATGGGCGCGTCGATGACCTGGTGGTCGCGCTCGACGATCCCGTGCACGAGCGCGTGGTAGGTCTTCTGCACCCGGCGCTCGGCGAAGTCATTCTTCATGCGCCGCTCGGCCTCGCGCGACCGCGCCAGCAGGATCACCCCGGAGGTCTCGCGGTCGATGCGGTGCGCGAGCACGACTCGCTCGTCGGGGAAGCGCTCGGCGATCACGCTGGTCAGCGTGTTGTGGTGGAACTTCGCCGACGGGTGCACCGGCAGCCCCGCGGGCTTGTCGACCGCGATGACGTGGTCGTCCTCGTACAGGATGCCCACCTCGCGCGGCGCGGGCGGCTCCTCCCACCGCGGGCGGTACAGCGCGATGACCTCGCCCGCGCGCACGCGGTGCGACGAGCCGAGCGCCACGCCCTGGGCCGTGAACGCGAAGTTCGACACGATCTCCTGGGCGCGGCTGCGGGTGAGGCGCGTGAGCTCGAGCGCGAGCCAGCGGTCGAGGCGCATGCCCGCCCGGTCGGACCGAACCTCGAAGACCGAGCAGAGGGCGTCTTCGGGCACCGACGCCGGGCGCACCACCGGCGGCACCACGCGTTCGCGGGACTGCTCCTCGGAGCCGGGGTCTGATCGTCGTCGTTGCATTCGTGTGTCGCGCGCTGGCGCGCCGGGGTGGGTCGGGAATAGCACGTAGCCCGGTGTCGCTGTTCCCGAAGACGATGCGCCTTCCGCCCGCCGTTCTCGGGCTGATGCTCTGCGCGCTGACGGCGCGCGACCGCCCCGGAGAGCACCTCCGCCGCGGGGTGGTGTCCGCTCGCCGGGTCATGTCCGCGTCGCCCGCGGCCCGCGCGCGCGCCGCCGGCGGCACCGTGCGGGGCCGCGTCACCGACGAGTCGGGCCGCCCCCTCGCGGGCGCCACGCTCCGCTGG
>JAQBQI010000678.1 GCA_028287085.1 Myxococcaceae bacterium | reverse complement strand
TCCCCTCGCGGTGGGCCCGCGCGAGCGCCGTCGCGGCGGCGACCGCGGCGGCGTCCTCGTCGGCGTCGGAGCGCGGGCCGAAGCCGTCCTCGAAGTCGACGCGGTAGTCCTCGACGGGCTCGCGGGTGAGCTTCGCGCGCAGGGCGGCGAGCACGCGCTCGAGGGCGGCGTCGTCGGGCATCGGGTCGAGCCCGAAGGGCAGCGCGCGGAGCGCGTCGAGGGAGGGCGCGAGCGTGTCGAGCAGCGCGAGCGCGTGGCGCCCGACGCGCGCCACGACGTCGTGGGTGAAGCGCTGGGCGCCGCCGTAGACGGTGTGCACGGGCGACCACGCGGCCTCGACGATGGGCGGGGCGGCGGCGGGGGGGAGGCGCAGGGCGGAAGGGTCGAGGGAGGTCTCCACGGCGCGATGGTACGAGAACGCACGAGCGCCGCCACGGCCGCGGGTTAGCGTGCGCGGGCGGAGGACCCACCACCATGAACGACACGACGCTTCCCCCCGGCGACCGCGGCCTGCCCCTGTTGGGCGAGACCCTCGACTTCCTCAAGGACCAGTTCCACTTCGTGGACGCGCGCCAGGCGCGCTACGGCAAGGTGTTTCGGAGCAACATCCTGTTCAAGGACACGGCGCTGCTCGTCGGCGCGGAGGGCGCGCGGGTCTTCAACGACGAGTCGAAGGTGCAGCGCCAGGGCGGCATGGCCCCGCACATCGCCGACTTCTTCGGCGGCACGAGCCTGCCGCTGCTCGACGGCGCGGCCCACCGGCAGCGCAAGCAGCAGGTGATGGGGGCCTTCGGCCGCGAGGCGCTGGCGCAGTACCTCCCGGTGATGGAGTCGACGGTGGCGCGCTACCTCGCGCGCTGGTCGGCCGCGGGCGAGTCGACCCTCACCGGCGACCTCAAGGACCTCGCCCTGGAGGTCATCGCGCGCACGATGGTGGGCTCCGACGGCGGGGCGGAGTTCGCGGAGAACGTGCGCGACTTCAAGGTGATGGTGAAGGCCTTCACGGCGCTCCCCATCCCCGTCCCCGGGACGGCCTTCGCGAAGGCGAAGGCGGCGCAGGGGCGCATCTTCGACCGCTACCGGAAGGTCCTCGCCGAGCGGCAGGCGAGGCCCACCGGCGACGGGCTGTCGCGCATGCTGGCGAAGCCCGCCGACGACGGCGCGCGCATCGCGGGCGAGGACGCCCTCAAGGAGCTGCACCACTTCAACCTGGCGGGCTACATCACCTTCGCGCACATGGCCCACGGCCTCGTCGCCCTGGCGCAGGACCCGGCGCTGCTCGCCCGCCTGCGCGCGGAGATCGACGCGCAGCTCGGGTCGAAGCCGCTGACGGTCGAGGCGCTGCACGCGATGCCGCTGCTGGAGAACGTCGCCAAGGAGATGAAGCGCCGCGCGCCCTTCGTGGCGGTGAGCTTCGGCAAGGCGAAGAGCGAGTTCACGGTCGAGGGGAAGACCGTGCCCGCGGGCTGGATGGTGATGCTCTGCAACTACGCGGGCGGCAACGATCCGGCGATCTACGCGGCGCCCGAGCGCTTCGACCCCGACCGCTTCGCCGAGGGCCGCGCCGAGGACCTGAAGCACCCGACGGGCTTCTTCCCGCAGGGCGTCGGCGAGCCGCTGAAGGGCCACAAGTGCGCGGGCTTCGACTTCTCCACGCTGCTGATGAAGACCTTCATCGTGCTGCTGGCCCGCGACTACGAGACGAAGCTCCCGGCGCAGGACCTGTCGTACCAGTGGGAGATGATCCCGCCCGAGTACGCGGGCGGGCTGCGCGCGGTGCTCACGAAGCGGTAGCGCCGCGCACCGGCAGCCGCGCGCGGGCGAGGCCGCCGTCGCGGATGACCCAGAGCGCGAGGAGCACGAGCAGCAGCGGCCGCACGAGGACGCCGACCGTGACGTTGCGGTAGCCCTCGATGGCCGGGTAGGCCATCGGCACCAGGAGCAGGCCGAAGATCCACGGCAGCACGCGCGCGTCGGACTCGTCGCGCTCGCTGCGCAGGTACAGCGCGATCGGGGCGAAGAGCTGGAGGAGCTTGTAGTCGTGCGAGGCGTGCGGCAGGGCGAGCACCAGCACGCCGAGCAGCGTGATTCGTCGCCAGAGGGCCCGCTCGACGAAGGCGGCGTAGCCGCCGACCCCGGCGCAGACGACGGCGCTCAGCGCCTGCCACGGCGCGAACCAGCGATCGACGACCTGCCGCCAGGTCATGACGTCGGCGCTCATCGCGACGAACTTGATCGCCCCGAAGAGGCTGTGGTTGGCGAAGAGCCCCTCCCGGCCGCGGGAGTACTTCTCGCCGAAGAGGCGCAGGTTCTCGCGCAACCCGTCGAGCTGTCCGGCCACGCCGGCGGCGGGCGCGTGGCGCGCGAAGACCACCAGCGCGGTCAGCGTGAGCAGCCCGGCGAGGCCGACGGCGTAGGCGGCCTCGCGGTGCCGGCGGTCGCCGACGAAGAGCGCGAGCAGGACGAGCGGCGTGACCTTGATGCTCGCGACGACGGCGAGGAGGGTCGCCGCCAGCCAGGTGCGCCGCTGCGCGTAGGCCGTGACGAAGGCGAAGTAGAGGAGCGCGGTGATCATCTCCGGGTTGCCGCGGTCGAGCACGAAGTGCAGCGGGTACGAGACGAGGAAGGCCACGAGCGCCCAGACCCGGCGGTCGGCCTCGGGGCCGCGGGCGACGTGGTGGTTCATGAACCAGAGCCCGCCGAGCACCGCGAGGAGGTACGTGAGCGCGATCGACGCGCCCCGCGGCAGCCAGGTCAGCGGGTGGCCGAAGAGGTACCCGAAGGGCGGGTACGGGCGCGTCGCGGTCGGCGGCACCGAGAGGTACGGGTTCAGGCTGCGGCACTGGTCGTAGTAGGCGTGCGCGTCGGAGGTCGCGGCGGCGGGCCGGAACAGGTAGGTGCCCCCGGGGTAGATCTCGCCGCGGACGATGTGCGTGTAGTGGAAGGCCACCGCGACGAGGAAGCCGACGACGGCGACCAGCGCGACGCGCTCGGCGCGGGAGGCGGGCAGGAGCGCGCCGCCCGTCATCGCCCCGTCCCGCGCGCGTCGAGGCCGGCGGCCGCGACGATGTCGTCGATGCGCTGGTCGAAGAAGCGGCGGTTGTGCTCGCGCACCGGGTCGTCGGTCGCGCCCTGCTCCTGCTGCGCGAGGCGCTCCGCCGTGTCGCCGCGGACGTAGAAGCTCGCGTCGCGGTACGAGAAGCGGAGCGAGCCCGGGGCGGGCGAGTCCCACGCGACGCCGATGACGCCGTCGGGGAGGTGCTCGAAGCGGAGCGTCGCGACGAGCGCGGACAGCGCCGGGTCGCGGCCCCACGGGGCGCCCGCCACCCGCCGACGCGCGGCGGCGGCGAGCTGGTTCACGGCGCTCTCGAAGAGGATCTTCTTGGGCATCGCGCGGCCCCGCTCAGGACACGACGGGCAGGGCGCGGCGGGGCGCGGGGGCCGCCGGGCGCAGCCCCTCCGCGACGGCGAGCATCCGCTCGAAGGACACCGGCCACGGCTTCGGCGGCGGCGCGGTCAGGAAGAGCTTCACGCGGTCGAGGGTCGCCGCGAAGAAGCGCATCGAGATGGTCATCTCGGGGTAGCTCCCGTACATGCAGCCCTCGCAGGCAGCGACCACCGAGCGGGCCTCGGCGCGGAAGGCGCGCGAGCGGAACACCTCGGGGAAGTCGGCGTTGTAGGCCGGGTACGAGGTCTCCAGGCGGTGGTCGCAGCAGGGCGCGAACTCGCCGTTAGGGAGCAGGGCGAAGTAGAGGTTGGGGCTGTCGCACACGCCGCCGTGGCGCGAGCGCCAGGTGGTCTCCTCACCGCGCACGTAGCGCTTGATGTCGTCGAGGTACTGGTCGCTGTCGTACAGCAGGAAGCCCGCCTTGCGCATCGCGCGCACGCGCTCGATCACGGCGTCGACGGCCGGCGCCTCGTCGGGCCGGAACGCGAGTTCGCGGTCGAAGGTGCGGAAGCCCCGCGGACGGGCGTGCACGGTCGTGTGGATGGGCACCAGAGAGGTGAACCAGCCGACCGCGCTGCCGAAGCGGATGACCGACTCGACGTCGGCGAGGTTGTCACGCTGGAGCACGCAGCCGAGCGACGCGAAGCTCGACTCGCGCGGGAGGTAGCGCGTGAAGGTCGCCATCGCCTGCACCGCCCGCTCCCACGAGCGCTGGAAGCGGCCGTTGATGTGGTCCTGCGTGTCGGGGCGGAGCGAGTCGAGCGAGATCGAGATGTCCTTGCCGCCGTGCTCGATGGCCCGGTGGATCTGCTCCTCGGTCGCCAGCCCGTTGGTCTGCATGCGGACGTGCACGCCCCGCGACTCGAAGGCCTGGATGATTTCGGGCAGGTCGTGGCGGACGAAGGGCTCGCCGCCGGTGAGCAGCACGATCGCCACGCCCATGCGCGCGAAGTTGTCGGCGATGCGCTTCACCTCGTCGAGCCCGCACTCGCGCACGTCGGAGTTCGCGTAGATGATGTTGCACTGCTGGCAGGTGAGGTTGCAGCGCGCGGTCACGTAGAACTGCGCGTAGATCGGGGAGTCCTTGAAGAGCACCGCCCGCGCGAGGCTCACCCGGGAGAGCTTGGAGAACATCAGGGCACTCCTTCGGGGCTGGACGAGGCGCGTCGGGCCGGGCGGGCGCCTCGCAGCTCGTTGATGAAGTAGAGGGGTCGGCGCTTCGACTCCTCGAAGATGCGGCCGATGTACTCGCCGATGAGCCCGAGCATCATGATCTGCATTCCGCCCAGCAGGATGACGCTGAGGAGGATCACGGTCATGCCGGGCACCACGCGCGTCGTGAAGAGCTTGAGGTAGAGCACGTAGGCGCCGCCGGCCGCGCCCAGGGTCACCAGGGCCACGCCCATGAGGCTCGCGGCGCGGAGCGGCGCGATCGAGAAGGAGAAGATCGCGTCGAGCGCGAAGCGCACCATCTTGCCGAGCGGGTACTTGGTCTCGCCGGCGTGCCGCGCGTCGCGGTCGTAGCGCACCTCGGCCGAGCGGAACCCCGCCCACGGCACCATGCCGCGCAGGAAGCGGTGGCGCTCCCGCATCGACGACAGCGCGCGGAGCACCTTGCGGCTGATGAGCCGGAAGTCGCCCGTGTCCTGCGGGATGGGGACGCCGCACAGCCGGCGGATGAGCCGGTAGAAGCCGAAGGCCGTCAGCCGCTTGAAGGCCGACTCCCCGCGGCGGACGTTGCGGCGCGCGTACACCACGTCGAAGCCCTCGAGCGCGCGCCGGTACATCTCGGCCACCACCTCGGGCGGGTCTTGCAGGTCGGCGTCGATGATCACGACGTGGTCGGCGTCGACGTGGTCGAGGCCCGCCGTCACCGCGATCTGGTGGCCGAAGTTGCGGCTGAGGTCGACGAGCGACAGCGACGGCTCGCGCCCGGCCAGCTCGACGAGCCGCGCCCAGGTCCCGTCGGTGGAGCCGTCGTTGACGAAGGTGAAGCCCACCTCCGCGCCCGGCGTCGCCGCGCGGAACGTCAGCAGCCGCTCGAGCAGCGCGTCGAGGCAGTCGGCCTCGTTGAAGACCGGGATCACGAACTCTAGGGTGCGAGCCGGTAGCATACCGTCAGCACGGCTCCCTTCGCGGCGCGGGCGCGGTCGTGCAGGCACAGGGCGAGGGCCGCCGGGAGGAACGCCGCGGCGAGCGCGCCATGACCGACGTCGCGGGCCGCACGGCGCACCGCCGAGCCCGCCGCGGGCGCCCCGCGCTTGAGCCGCCCGTAGAGGTGGTTGCGCGGCGACGCCACGCAGTTGAGCAGGCCCTGGAGGTAACCGAAGGCAGCGTAGTCGAGGACGAAGAGCCGCCGGTCGACGGCGAAGCCGCCGCGCGCCATCACGCGGTCGAGGCTGTCGGCCGTGAACTGCTGCGGGTGCTCGTCGAGGTCGAAGTAGGGGTACCGCTCGCCGACGAGCCGGTAGAGGGCGGAGCCGGCGTTGGGCACCGACACGATCACCCGCGTGGCAGACGAGGACTGCGCGCGGACCCGCGCGAGGGCGTCACCGATCTGCTCGAGGCTGAGGTGTTCGAGGGAGTGCCAGAAGGTCACCAGCGAGAGCGACGACAGGTCGGAGGGGACCGCCGGCTCGACGCGCAGGCCGAGTTCGCGCCGCGCGAAGTCCCGGCTCGACGGGCTGACCTCGACGCCAACGACCCGGCGAAAGCGGTCGCGCTGGGCGTACAGGAACGCGCCCGCCCCGCAGCCGACGTCGAGCAGGGTGTCGCCCTCGACCGCGCAGGACGCGGCTGCCCGCGCGCGGAAGGCGCCCAACACAGAGCCCCGGCGGACGGCGGCGGCGTCGAGGAGCTCGTTGATCATCGGGATGGCGGACCCGGCGCCGCGCCGCGCCTCGTGCCCGCAGTCACGGCAGCGGTCGTAGCCGACGGTGCGGCCGGCGTCTCGCGGCGCGCCGCAGACGCCGCACTCATCGCGTGCGCTCAAACAGCCGTCCCCAGAGGTGCGCATTGAGTCCGCGCGGGATCCATTGCGAGGCTGAAAGTAGCAGCCGCGCGTTGGCGCCCACAACCACCGAGTGCTCGCGGCGATCGAGCGCGCGCAGCAGGCGCGCGGCGACCGCGTCGGGCGAGAGGAGGCCGAGGCCGTCGCGGCCAGTCGCGACGCCGGCCTTCTCCTGGAAGCCCGTGCGCGTGCCGCCGGGCGAGAAGGTCAGCACGTGGTTGGTGCTCCTCAGCTCGAAGGCGAGGGCCTCGGACCAGCTCGCCACCATGGCCTTCGACGCCGCGTAGGCGGCCATCCCGGGCAGCGGGTTGTAGGCCACCGAGCTCGCGACGTTGGCGATGCTCGCGCGGTCGTGGACGAGGCGGTCGAGTACGAGGCGCGTGAGCAGCATCGTGGCGCGCACGTTTACGTCGATGGTCGCGGCGAGCTCGCGCTCGGACGTCGCCCGGAACGAGCGCCGGAACCCGACGCCGGCGTTGTTGATCAGGCACGCCAGCGGCATCGCGTTGAGCCGCGCGGCGACGGCGGCGACCTGCGCCGGGTCGGCCAGGTCGGCCTCGATGACGGTGCGGCCCGCGCCGGGCTCGAGCCCGCGGACGTCGCGGTCGACGAGCACGAGGTCGCGCCCCCGCGCCGCGAGCAGGCGGGCGAGCGCGCGGCCGATG
>JAQBQI010000661.1 GCA_028287085.1 Myxococcaceae bacterium | reverse complement strand
GCTTCGCGCCGCGCGGCACCCGGTCGCCCTGCGCCAGCAGCAGCCGCCCGATGCGCTGCAGCCGCTCGACGTCGTCGAGGCGCCCGAGGTCGCCCTCCACCGCCTCGGCGCGCTTCGCGAGGCGCTTCGCCTGCGCCCCGAGGGCCTTCGCCAGCGCGGTGCGCCGCAGCTCGCCCGCGAGCCCGTCGCTCATCGCGCGCATCGCCTCGCCGGCCGCGTCCCAGTCGGCGTGCGCGGCGTTGGCGTCGAAGACCCGCGGCACCGCCGTGGGGTCGCCCCGCCACGCGAGCCGCACGGCGCCCGCGTCGTCGAGCACCCGCACCTCCCCGTGGGCCCCGGGGAAGAGACGAACGCGCGCGGTGATGTGCCCGGTGCCGAGGTCGATCCAGACGGCGTCGTCGTCGTCGCGCTGGGCCGCGCGCACGACGCGCCCGACGGCGTGCGCCTTGAGCGCCGCGACCAGCGGGTGCGTGGAGGCCGCGCGGTGCAGGGGCTCGCGCTGCGCCCACCCGACGCCGACGACGCGCGGGCCGACGCCGACGACGAGTCGCCGCGCGCCGCCGACGCACCAGACGGTGAGCCCGACGAGGCCCGTCTCCGGGGTCACGAACGCGCCGTCGACGCGACCGCCCTCCAGCAGCGCGAGCGGGTCGGTCATGATGTTACCTGGTGACGTAAGCGGAGGGCTACGAGACCTTGCGCCGCAGCTGGTTCGCCGCGTCGCGCGTGGCGGCCTCTTCGGCGTGCTCCTCGATGCGCTTCAGGCGCTGCACCAGCACCGGCTTGCGCTTCGGGAGCTGCCCCATGAGCAGGCGCTCGAGCTGGCCGATGGCGTCGCGCACGCGGTCTTCGTTGCGGTGCTCGAGCATCTGGAGAAACACCTCCTGGTCGTCGGGCAGCGTGTGGCCCGCGTTGAGGAAGGTCTCGATCGAGTCCGAGATCGCCTTGGTGCTGCTCGCCGCGAGGATCTTGCGCAGCTGGTCCTGCCGGCGGCTCGGGCCCGCGTCGGCCTCGGGCACCGCCGACTCGACCACCTTGGGCATGCGCACGGCGGGCTGGAGCTTCTCCATCGCCTCGGCCGCGTCGGGCTTCTTCTGGAAGAGCGCCTCGAGCGCGGCCTTGTACTCCTTGGTGACGGAGGTCTGGTGGCCCTTCTGCTCGTGACGCGCGAGCGTCTCGGTGGCGTGGTAGCTCGACGACCGCGCGCGATCGATGTCGCGCCAGCTCTTCTTCGCGGGACCTGGTTCACGCGCCATGCGGCATGTTCCTCGGTAGCTCTGTGGGGTGATTTGGGGGGAGAGAGAAGGAGTGGGAGTGAGGTCCCTGGAGGGAGCCCGACGATGCCGCGTCCCGCGCCGTTCTGCAAGGGTACTTCGGGCGCCGCCGTCACCCTTCGCGCTGCATGAGTTCGGCGTAGCGCTCGATGGCCGCCTTCATCGCCTCGGGGGCGTCGACGAACTCCAGCCCGAAGGCCGCGCGGCCCCGCTGCGTCTGCGCCCGGGGGCGCGCCCAGCCCACCACCGCGGCGACCTGCACCAGGTTGCCCGTCGTCGGCAGCGCGAAGCGCACCGTCACCCGCTCGCCCTCCGGCAGCGTGCTGCTCGCGATCACCATCATGCCGCCCGACGAGATGTCCTCGCTGCGCCCGTCGACGTACCCGCGGCGCTCGGACACGATCTGGATCGGCGTCTGGTAGTACGCCCGCGGCGCGCGCCGCCGCGACGACTCCTCGCCCGCGGAGGGCTTCGCGCCGGCCATGGTCTGCCGCCCCATCGCCGCGTCGGGCGGCGTGTCGTCGAGGAAGCGCGTCGGCGTGCGGCACAGCCCCGAGGCGTCGAGCGCGTCGAGCAGCGCCCGCGCCGTCGGAAACCGGAACGCCGCCACCGGGTGCAGCAGCCGGTCGATGATCGCCGCGAGCGCGTCGGGCACGTCGTCGCACACCGACGCGACCGTCGGCAGCGAAGGGATCGACGCCCGCTGGTGCGCCACGTCGAGCCCGCCCGGCATGGGCACCTCCCCCTGGAGGCACTCGAACATGGTGATCCCGAGCGCGTAGAGGTCGCTGCGCGCGTCGACGGGGTCGCCCCGCAGCTGCTCGGGGGCCATGTACTCGGGCGTGCCGACGAGCATCTCGGGCCCCGCCGAGGCGGCGTCGGAGACGGCCCTCGGCAGCGCCGCCACGCCGAAGTCGAGCAGCTTCGAGAACTCGCCCTGCACCCCGCGCACGATCATCACGTTGGAGGGCTTTACGTCGCGGTGTAACACCCCGACCCCGTGCGAGGCCGCGAGCGCGATGGTGACGTGCCGCGCGACGCGGGCGACGTCGGCCCAGGCGAGGCGGCCGCGCGCGGCGAGCAACCCGTCGAGCGAGCGGCCGTCGAGCAGCTCGGTGACGACGTAGACGCGCGACCCGTCGAAGCCGGCGTCGTGCACCTCGATGACGTAGGGGTGGCGCACGGCGCCGAGGGCGCGGGCCTCGTCGAGCAGCTGCCGCCGCGCGATGGCGTGCCTGGCGTAGGCGTCGTTGAGCACCTTCAGCGCGAGGCGGCGCGTGGTGTACCGGTGCTCGACCTCGTAGATGGTGCTCATGCCGCCGCGGCCGAGCTGGCGGCGCACCTCGTAGCGGTCGTCGATGATCAGGCCCGGCTCAAGGTCTTCCACGAGGCTCCGGCATTGGCGGGGGTGCGGGCGGGTCTGCGTCCGCCGGGGAAGGGGACACCAGCCGCGCGGCGGGAGGATCGCCCCGCCGCCCCGCCGCCGCAACCGGAACC
>JAQBQI010000656.1 GCA_028287085.1 Myxococcaceae bacterium | reverse complement strand
CCGGCGCCCCCGGCGGCGTACCGGCAGGCCGGCGGCGGCACGTCGGGCACGATGCACGTCTCGGTCGAGCTCCGCCGGCGCATCCACCGGATGCTGCTCGACAACCTCGACCTCGCCGCCCTCGACCGCTCGAAGATGGGCGACTCGCAGATGCGCCCCAAGGTGCGCGACGCGCTCAAGCGCATCGTGGGCCAGGTCGCCAACGAGATCCCGCCCGGCACCGACCAGGAGCGGCTCATCCAGGAGATCTCCGACGAGGCCCTCGGGCTCGGGCCGCTCGAGCAGTTTCTCGCCGACGGCACCATCTCGGAGATCATGGTCGTCGACCCGCAGACGATCTTCGTCGAGCGGCGCGGCAAGCTCCAGCGGGCCGACGCGCGCTTCACCGACGACGAGGCCGTGCGCTCGTGCATCGAGCGCATCGTCACGCCCCTCGGCCGCCGCATCGACGAGAGCACGCCGCTCGTCGACGCGCGCCTGAAGGACGGCTCGCGCGTCAACGCCGTCATCCGGCCGCTCTCGATCAAGGGCGCCTGCATCACGATCCGAAAGTTCTCCAAGACCCCGCTCACCCTCCAGAACCTCATCGAGTTCGGCGCGCTCACCGAGCAGATGGCGCGCTTTCTCACGCGCTCGGTGATCGCCAAGAAGAACATCGTGATCTCGGGCGGCACCGGGTCGGGGAAGACCACGACTCTCAACGTGCTCTCGTCGGCCATCCCGAAGGAGGAGCGCATCGTCACCATCGAGGACGCGGCGGAGCTGCAGCTCAACCAGCCCCACGTGGTGTCGCTCGAGTCGCGCCCGGCCAACATGGAGGGCAAAGGCGAGTACACGATCCGCGACCTCGTGAAGAACGCCCTGCGCATGCGGCCCGACCGCATCGTGGTCGGCGAGTGCCGCGGCGGCGAGTGCCTCGACATGCTCCAGGCGATGAACACGGGCCACGACGGCTCGCTCACCACGACGCACGCCAACTCGCCGCGCGAGGCCATCAACCGCCTCGAGGTGCTCGCGCTCATGAGCGGCATCGACCTGCCCGCGCGCGCCATCCGCGAGCAGATCGCCAACAGCGTGCACCTCGTCGTGCAGCAGTCGCGCTTCTCCGACGGCACCCGCCGCATCACCGCCATCACCGAGGTCATCGGCATGGACGACAACTACGAGATCCAGCTGCGGCCGATCTTCGAGTTCCAGCGGTCGGGCATCGCGGGCGACGGGAAGGTGCTCGGCGAGTACCGCGCCACGGGCTACCTGCCGTCGTACCTCGACGCGTTCATCTCCTACGGGCTGGTGCAAGGGAAGGACTACCTATGACCCCCGCGCCGCAGACCACCCTCATGGGCTGGATCGGCCTGCTGCTCTTCCCGCTCGGGCTCGCGGCCGTCATCTACGTGACGCTGACCTTCCCCGACAGCCCGCTGCACCGCGCCTACGACAAGTACGCCAAGCACCTCGACGTGCAGCTGCGCGCGATGTTCATCCAGCAGCCGAGCGGGTGGTACGTGGCCAACTGGCAGGCCGGGCTCATCGCCGCGCTCGTGCTCTTCGAGCCGGCCTACCTCGCCATCATGGGCGCCCCCTCGGGCATCCCCGTGGCCATCGTCGGCGTGCCCCTCGTGGCGGTCGCGCCGTCGCTCTGGGTCGTCGACGCCAAGGCCAAGCGGCAGATGGCCATCGAGGCCCAGCTCGACACCTTCCTGCTCGCGCTCGCCAACGCGCTCAAGGCCTCGCCCTCGCTCGGCGACGCGCTCGGCGCCTGCACCATGCTGCTGCGCGCGCCGATCAAGCAGGAGCTCGAGCTCACCATGAAGGAGAACCAGCTCGGGATGCCCCTCGACACCGCGCTGCTCAACATGGCGACGCGCGTCGGCACGCGGGCCTTCTCGGGCGCGCTCACCACCGTGCTCATCGGGCGGCAGACCGGCGGCGACCTGCCGAAGATCCTGGAGACGAGCGCCAGCACGCTGCGCGAGATGGCCCGCCTCGAGGGCGTCGTGCGCTCGAAGACCGCCGAGGGCCGCGCGCAGGCGTGGGTGCTCGGGGTGATCCCGCCGCTGCTGGTGCTGCTGCTCAACTGGATGGACCCGGAGTGGCTCAAGCCCCTGTCGAGCAACTTCATCGGCAACATCATCTCGCTCATCGCCGTGGTCTTCTGGGTGGCGGCGGTCTTCCTCGCGCGGAAGATCCTCGCGGTGGACATCTGAGCGCGGGATAGGGCGTAGACCACGTGACCCCAGCCACCGAGATTCTCGGCTTCATCGCCGTCGGGCTGCTCATCTGCGCGCTCGCGACGGTGATCTACCAGTTCGGCAAGAGCCCCGCCGACCTGCCGCCCGACGTCGGCCTGAAGGGACTCAAGCGCAAGGCCATCCTCGACGAGCAGGGCCTCTTCAACACCATCGAGCCGCTCATGCGCTGGCTCGCGCGGCGCATCGCGTCGCTGCCCATTCAAGACACCCGCGACCGCATCAACGAGCAGCTGCGCCAGGCCGGCGAGTACCTCGGGCTCGCCGCCGACGAGTACCTCGCGCTCTGCCTCATCTCCTGCGTCGGGATGCTCGTCGCCGGCGTCGTCATCGACAAGCTCTCGGGCGTCGGCGGCATCGTCGTGCTGATGTTCGCCGGGTTCGGCACGATCCTCCCGCACATGCAGGTCTCGGGGGAGATCGAGCGGCGCTTCAAGCAGGTCAACCGCGGCCTGCCGCACGCCATCGACCTCGTCGCCCTCACCATGAGCGCGGGCCTCGACTTCCCCGGCGCGCTGCGGCAGGTCACCGAGAAGACCGCCGACAAGGGCGACGCCCTCTACGAGGAGCTCACCCGCATCCTCCAGGAGCTCGAGCTCGGGCGCACCCGCAAGCAGGCGCTGCTGTCCTTCGCCGAGCGCGCGCCCACCGAGTCGGTGCGCGACTTCGTCTCGGCGGTGGTGCAGGCCGAGGAGAAGGGCAACCCGCTGGCCGAGGTGCTCCAGATCCAGGCGACGATGCTGCGCATGCGGCGCAGCATCGCGGCCGAGGAGAGCGCGGCCCGCGCGGGCGTGCTGATGATGGGCCCGCTCATGCTCATCTTCTGCACCATCATGATGATCATCCTCGGGCCCTTCGCGGTGAACATCGCGGCCGGCAAGGGAATCTGAAAGGTCGACGGCGATGGCGACTCCGCAGCTCGATGTGTACCTCCCCGACGGCTCGGTGCAGTCGTACCCGCTGACCGACGAGCGCGTGGTGGTCGGCACCGCCACCCGGTGCCTGGTGGTCATCGACCGCCCCGAGTTCGCGCCCGAGCACCTGCTGCTCTCGCCCCGCCCCGACGGCGTCTGGGTCGCGGTCGCGCGCGGGGTCACCACCCCGACGCTGCTCGACGGCGAGCCCTTCGAGCGCGGCATGGTCGGCTGGGGCCGCGCGCTCACCGTCGGCCCCGTGCGCCTCGGCCTCAACGACGGCTCGAAGGTGCACAAGAAGGCCGACGGCGACGGCGCCAAGAAGGAGGAGAAGGTCTCGCCCGTGCTGCTCGTGGCCGCGGCGATCATCATCCCCTTCGCGCTGTACTCGTCGTTCAGCCCCAACAACGCCGCGCCGCCGTCGCGCATCGGCACCGAGGCGCCCGCCCTCTTCGACGACCCGCTCGCCCGCGCGTGCCCCGCGACCGACCCGGCCCTCACCCGGCAGTCGGCCGAGGAGAGCACCCGCGTCGCGCTCTCGAAGGCCGAGCGCATGCCCTTCCGCATGCAGGACGGCGTCGAGGCGGTGCTCTATTACACGCAGGCCGCGAGCTGCTACGCCGCCGCCGGCGACGCGCCCTCCGCCGAGCAGGCCACCCGCCGCGCCGCCGGCCTCAAGAACCGGCTCGAAGACGAGTACCGCGCGCACCGCTTCCGCCTCGAGCGCGCCCTCGAGCAGGGCCGCACCGAAGACGCGCTCTTCGAGGTGCGCATGATCACCGCGATGGTGAGCCACCGCCGCGGCCAGTACCGCGACGCCCTCGCGGCGCTCGAGCGCCAGCTCACGCTGCGGCTCGACCAGGCCCAGGCCGCGCAGCGCTGACCGGCGCGGTCAGCGTCGCCGGGCCGAGTCGCGCACCCTCGCCCAGTCGGCGAGGTAGGCCTCGAACACGCCGTCGTTCTCGACGCGCAGCATGGTCTCGTCGTTGTCGCGCAGGGCCGAGCGCAGCCAGTTGTGCGACCCGGTGAAGACGAGGTGCCGGTGCGCGCTCGAGCCGGCGTAGCGGGCGTCGATGATCATGTACTTCGAGTGCAGGCCCCATCCGCCCGTGCGCGCCGGGAAGAGCGTCACGGTCACCCCGGCGCCGCGGAGCGTCGAGAGCACCGAACGCCCCACGCGGATGCCCGCGTCGCCGATGACGGCCTGCACGTCGCAGCCGGCGCGCTGCCGGCGCGCGAGGGCCCGCGCGACCTCGAGCCGCGCGTCGGTGAAGAACGACATCGCCACGCGGATGCGCGCCGCGCCCTGGCACGAGACGTTGTCGATCACGCCGACCACGGTGTCGCCCGCGGCGCGCGGGAAGAAGTACGCCCGCGTCGCGAAGCTGCCGTCGGCCACGCGGTAGTAGTCGCGCTGCACGACGTCGCGGCGCTGCTGCTCGAAGGTGCGCTCGTAGGCCGCGAAGAGCGCGCTGTCGCCGCGCACGATGACGGCGTTGTTGTGCAGGTGGTTCTGCGTGTTGGTGAGGTTGTGCGAGGCCTGCACGACGACGCTGCGCGACCCGCCGCCGACGTCGGAGAACAGGTAGGTCTTGTGGTGCATGATGCCGGTGCCGAGGCAGGCGGTGCCCGGCGCGCGGCAGAGCGTGACGCGCGAGCGGCCGAGGCCGAGGATGAGCGCCGCGGCCTCCGGGGGCTCGGCGTTGTCCTCCGGGTCGTCGAGCGCGGGGATCACCCCGCCGTCGAGCAGCACGCGCACGTCGACGCCGCGGCGGGCGGCGCGCACGAGCGCGGCGGTCAGGCGGGCGCGGGTGAGGTGATAGACGGCCAGGCGGATGCGCGAGCCCGGCACCGCGCGGTCGATGAGGGCGACGAGGGTGTTCTCGACGGTGAGGTCGGGGCGATTGTCGGCCGGGCGCCGCGAGAACACGACGGAGTAGCGCGGCAGCAGCGAGGGCATCGGAGCGCCCGCGTCGACCGCGACGGGCACGCCCGCGTCGACCGCGACGGGGACGCCCGCGTCTGCGGCGGGCTCGACCACGCCGGCGTCGTCGGCCGGGAGCGGACCGGTGTCGTCGGAGGGGTCGGTGAACGCGTCGTCGGGCAGCGGCGCGTTGGCGTCGTCGTACTCGGGGGGCGGTTCGCCCGCGTCTTCGGGCGGCGGCGTCGGCGGGTCGGGCGGCTCGCCGGCGTCGTCGGGCCACGCGGGCGGCTCGACGGGCTTCGGGCCGGCGTCGTCGGGCGGGAGGGGTTCGCCCTCGAGGCCGAGGTCGTCGGGGTACGGGCCGCTGTCGTAGTCCTTCTCGGCCGAGGGGTCGGGCGTCGCGGCGGGGTCGGCGACGTCGCCAGTGCTGCACCCTGCGCCGACGACGAAGGCCAGGGCGAGCGCGAGGTGGGTGTGATGGAAGCGCATCGTGACTGCTTATAGGGCCGTCGGGGTCGGGTCGGAGGCCGGCGCGGGGGCGGCGGGTGACGGACGCGGTGACGGCGCCGTCGCGCGACGACGCGCTACACCCCCGGCGCCAAGCGGGTATATAAACCCGGCCGTGACCCGCACCCCCCCAGCGTCGCGACGGACCGCGGTGGCGCTCCTCCTCGCGGCGTCCCTCGCGGGCTGCGCCGGTCCGAGCAACGCGCTGCGGCCGCCGCCCGACCACGACCCGATGCGCGACGTGCAGGCGCGGCAGCTCTTCGACCAGGGTATCGCGCTCGCGCGCACCGGCGACCTCGTGCGCGCCGAGCAGTACCTCGCGTCGAGCATCACCCGCGGCATGCCCGAGGCGCAGGCGCTGCCGCTGCTGCTCGAGGTCTGCGTGGCGGCCTCGCGCTTCCGCGCCGCGGTGTCCTACGCCGAGCCCTACCTCCAGCGGCACCCGCAGGCGTGGCGGCTGCGGTTCCTGGTGGCGACGATTCGCGTGGGGCTCGACGACAGCATGGCGGCGCGGCGCGACCTCGAGGAGGTGCTGCGCGCCAAGGAAGACCACGCCGAGGCGCACTTCGTCCTCGCGACGATGCTCCGTGAACACTTCAATGACCCGGTGGGCGCAGACCCGCACTACCGGCGATACCTCGCGATCGAGCCCGCCGGGGCGCACGCAGACGAGGCCCGCGCGGGGCTCCTACAGCAGGTGACCAATGATCCCGAAAGAGGTGTACGAGGAGACGCTCCTGTCGTTCCTGGCGCCGGTGCGGCCCTTCCTGGACGACCCCAAGGTGTCGGAGATCATGATCAACGGGCCCAACCAGATCTTCATCGAGAAGGCGGGCAAGCTCACCCTGACGGACGCGCGGTTCCCCAGCCTTGAGGCGCTCAACGCCGCGCTGAGAAACATCGCCCAGTTCGTCGGCAAGATGGTCAACGAGGACAACCCCATCCTCGAGGCCCGCCTCCCCGACGGGTCGCGCATCGAGGCCGTCGTCCCGCCGGCCGCGCCCGACGGGCCCGACGTGTCGATCCGCCGCTTCTTCAAGGAGACGCTCACCGTGCAGCGCCTCGTCGACTTCGGGTCGCTCACCAGCGAGGCCGCGGCGCTGCTCGAGTGCCTCGTGGTGATGAAGCAGAACATCGTCGTCGCCGGCGGCACGGGCTCGGGCAAGACCTCCATGCTCAACGCGCTGAGCTCGTTCATCCCCGACGGCGAGCGCATCGTGATCATCGAGGACAGCCGCGAGGTGCAGCTCCAGCGGCAGCACGTCGTGCAGCTCGAGGCCCGCCCCGGCGACGCCAAGGGCAAGGGGAAGGTCACCATCCGCGACCTCTTCCGCGCGACGCTCCGCATGCGGCCCGACCGCATCGTGGTGGGCGAGATCCGCGGTGGCGAGGCGCTCGACCTCGTGCAGGCCATGACCTCGGGCCACGGCGGGTGCATCACCACCGTGCACGCGACCTATCCGCACGACACACTGACCCGGTTGGAGACCATGTCCCTGATGAGCGACGTCGAGCTGCCGCTCTCGGCGCTGCGGGTGCAGCTCGGGAGCGCCATCAACCTCGTGGTGCAGACCTCCCGCCTGCAGGACGGCAGCCGCAAGGTCACGCACATCTCCGAGGTGCGCGGCTACCACGCCGACAAGGGCTTCGAGATCGTCGACATCTTCGTGCGCCGCTTTCACGGCCGCGACGAGGAGAGCAACCTCATCAGCACCTTCGAGCCGACCGGCGAGCTCCCGCTCTGCACCGACATGGTGCACTCGTACGGCATGGCCTTCCCCGAGGCCGTCTACGAGGCCGCGCGGGTGCGCGCCGAGCAGGGCCCCGACCAGACCCCTGACTACGGCCAGGTCGGAGGTCACCACGGATGACGTCGCCGGCGAACAGCAACGTCGTCACGCTGTCGCTCTCGCAGGGTGAGAGCCCCAACCCCACGGCGACCTTCACCAGCGCGATGGCCGCGCGCCAGGTCATCCTCGGGTCGGGGGCGCAGGCGCACTGGAAGGTGCGGGGCCACGGGGTCGAGGCCTCGCACCTCGAGCTCTACTGGGACGGCAAGGTGCTCTGGGTGCGCGACGGCGGCAGCCTCTCGGGCGTGTACGTCGGCGTCGACCGCGCCGAAGACTGGCACCAGATCTTCGACGGCACCGAGGTGTACTTCGGCCAGGCCGTGATCCGCGCGGTGGTGAGCGGGCCCGACGCGCACGAGAAGGTCGCGACCGGGCCGATCAACCCCAAGGCCGCGGCCTTCATCGACGAGGAGGAGAGCACGATGGTGTTCTCCAGCGAGGGCTTCGCCGCCGCGCTGAACTCGCAGCCCCCGCCGCCGGCGTCGCAGCCCGCGCCCGCGCCGCAGCGGGCGTCGATGGTCTCGACCGGCCCGCTCCCGTCGCTGCCCGGGCGCCCCGCGCAGGCACCGGC
>JAQBQI010000645.1 GCA_028287085.1 Myxococcaceae bacterium | reverse complement strand
GGGCGCCGACTCGACGGGCAGGTCGCGGTCGAGCGAGACGGCCTCCTGGGTGACGGCGCCGCCGAGCACGTCGAAGGAGCGGCGCCAGGTGCGGTGCCCGGCCGCGCGCACCTCGACCTGGAGCAGCCCGGGGGTCACCACGAGCGGTTCGGCCAGCGGGAGCGTGCCCACGACGGCGTCGGCGATGCGCACCTCGGCGCCGGCGACGCCGCCCGTGAGCAGCAGCCGACCGACGTGCGACTGCGCCTCGGCGAGCCACCCGGCGGCCTCGCTGCCGTGGCGGTGCAGCCACGGGTCGGCGGGGAGCGCGAGGGCGTCGCGGAGGTGGGCCTCGGCGTCGGTCCACCGGGCGACGCGCAGCTCGCAGGCGCCCATCTCGCCGAGCGCGCGCGCCGTGCGGCCGTGGTCGAGCGCCTGGCGGAAGAGCTCGAGGGCGCGCTCGTACTCGCCGCGCCGGCACCGCTCGGCCGCGCGGCGGGCGAGGAAGTCCACGTCGTCGGCGTCCTGGGCGTGCCCGCTCGCGGCGCGCAGCAGCGCCGCCACGGAAACCATCATCGCCGCGGGTCTCGCCCGCGCCCGGCCGAACATCGGGCGGACTGTGCGAAATCTTCGGCCCGAGGGCAATGATCCAGCGCGGTGCCGGTTGCCGCGCACCCTTCCGCTCTGCTAGCGAAGTCCGCAGGCGCCGTGACCGAGAACCCCATCAAGCCATCGAGCGACCCGACGCGCCGCCGGCTCGTGCTGGAGACCGCCGCCCGCCTGCTGCGCCACTACGGCCCGATGAAGACCACCATCGCCGACATCGCGCGCGAGGCGGGCATCGGCGTCGGCAGCGTGTACCTGGAGTTCTGCTCGAAGGACGACATCGTCGAGGCCCTCTCCCGCGACGGCCACGCCCGGGTCATCGACGCGATGCGCGCCGCCCTCGGCGCCGACGGGTGCTGCGCCGACCGGCTGCGCGCCATGCTCGACGCGCGCTTCGCGGCCTTCTTCGAGCTCTCCGACGAGGGCGCCCACGCGGCCGACCTGCTGCACTGCGAGCGCTCCGCTGTGCAGCGCATCCACAAGCGCTTCCTCGAGGAGCAGCAGGGCCTCGTCGCGGCCTTCCTCGCCGAGGCCCACGCCGCGGGCGAGTTCGCCGTCGACGACCCGGGCGCCACCGCCGCCGCGCTGCTCACCGCCTACGAGACGCTGACCCCGCCCTTCCTCTACGCCCGCTGCCGCGAGGGCGCCGCCCTCCGCCACGCCGCCTTACACGACCTGGTACTCCGCGGCCTGCTGCGCCGCGCCTGAGTCAGGGCGACTTCTTCTTCTTCGCCTTGGGCACCTTGCCGACGCGAGGGTCGCCGCGCAGCACGAGCGCGCAGGCCCGCAGCGCCTCGTCCTCGAAGCCGTCGCCCTCCGCGGGGATCACCTGCCAGCCCGTCTCGCCGTCGCCGAAGACCGTGATCGAGCGGAGCGACGGCAGCTCCCGGCGCAGCGAGGCGTGGTGCTCGGCGGTGGTGGCGATCCACACGCCGTCGTCGGCGCCGCCGCGCGCGCGCAGCACCATCACGATGCGCGGCCCCACGTAGACGGCCGTGCAGCCGAACATCGGGCGCGTCGCGGGGTCGACCGCGGCGAGCTCGTCGAGCACGAAGGCGAAGGGCGCCTTCTTCGCGGGGGAGGTCTTCACCAGGGCCTCGCCGGCCGTCTCTCGGGCGCTCTGCTTCTTCACCATCGGGATGACCACCGCGGTACTCCCTTCCCCGCGGCGGACGCAACGTGCGCGGTCGGCACGGTGTGCGGTCGCCGCCCTCCCCCCGTGCAAAGTCGCGCTACGATCGGGCTGATTTCCGAGGGGCCACCGCGCGGCACGCCGTCTGCTCAGGCGGGTCGCATCCCTCCCCCGGATGGAGCCAACCCCATGAACCTTCGCCTGCTTGCTTCCGCCTTCGGGCTCGTCGTCGCGTCGCAGTCCCTCGCCGGCTGCTTCTTCCTCTGGGACCACGACGGCGGCGACGTCGCCATCCCGCTGGTGCCGCCGGCCGACGAGGCCGCGACCTTCAACTTCACCGCCAGCCGCGGCTGCGGGCCCTTCGACCGCGAGCGCTGCACGCCGTCGCGCCCGCTGCTGGCCGGGGTGCGCGAGGTGATGCAGTTCGAGCTGCCGGGCGCCACCGACGAGGTCCCGACCACGGTCTCGTCGAGCGACCCGTCGGTGGTCACGGTGGGTCCGACGGTGAGCGGCTCGACGGGGGGTGGGCGCTACAACGGCAGCTTCGACGTGCGCGCGGGCGAGCGGGCCGGCACCGCGCGGGTCACCGTGTCGCGCGCCGACGGCGTCGAGACGACCGTGACGGTGCGCGTCGACGAGGCCGCCGGCATGGACCTCGTCGAGGACGAGGGCACCGCGCACTACGACCGCCGCGCCGACCGCATCGCGCTGCGCGTGGGCGAGCGCGTCTCGATGAACGGCTACCCCGTGAACGTCCAGGGCGAGCGCCTCTACGCCAACGACGGCGTGGTGTGGACGGTGCCCTCGGCGGGGCGGGTGAGCCTGTCGTGGAGCGTGATGACGGGCGAGCGCGTGGCCGACGACCACGTCTACGTGACGGCCGTCGCGCCGGGCACCGAGGTGCTCACCGTGCGCGCGGGCGTCGTCGAGCGCACGCTCATCGTCGACGTGCGCTAGTGCGACAGCCGCAGAAGGCCCGACGGCCCTCCCCCAACCCCCTCCCAGGTCTGGGAGGGGGGTTTCCGGGGAAGAGCAGAACGCTGCGCTTTGGGGTCTTTCCGGCCGCGTCGGAGCCCCCTCCCAGATCCTGATGGTTGACCTCATCTCCGCCGATGCGAAGTGGGCGCATCGGCGGAGATGAGGTCAACCAACAGTCCCAGACCTGGGAGGGTTGGGGGAGGGCCGTTGCAGCAAGTGCGGCTCTAGCGCGCGTTCCGCGGGTCAGCCGTAGCCGTTGCGCCGCAGCCAGGCCAGGCCCTCGGCCTCGCTCACGAAGAAGCCGCAGCGCAGGTCGACGTTCGAGGCCTCGATGATGCGCCGGGCCTGCAGCCGCGCGTCGGGGTTGGCGATCACGTAGGCCACCGACTGCATCCGCTGCTCGATCGACCACTTCAGGAAATCGATGATCAGCTCGGCCGCGTCGGGCGCCGTCGGCAGCCACGCGTCGAGGTCGCACAGCTTGGCCCACGGCGCGCCGAGCAGCGGGGCCACCGCGGCCTTGAAGTCGGCCACGTAGCGCGCGGTGAACTCGCGGCTCCAGCAGCCCGCGCAGACCTCGACGAAGATGCGCGCGCCCGGGACGATGGCGAAGCGCCACGCCGACGCGGGCACCTCGGACGGCAGCGGCGGGGCGCCCGCCGAGAGGGCCGCGCGGCGGGCGGCGACGGCCGACTCGACCCGGCGCAGCGCCGTCGGGTCGAGGGGCGCCGC
>JAQBQI010000641.1 GCA_028287085.1 Myxococcaceae bacterium | reverse complement strand
CGTCGGACCGCTGAGAGGTACCTGCCGCGGTGCCCCGGCTGCCTGCGAGCGTTTCCACCAGAGGAAGGACGTGCGGCGACGGCCGAGCGCCCAGCCCTTCAGATCGCTTCGGGACAGTAGTGTTAGGCTTCCGGCCCCCTCGAGTCGCGCTCGAAGCGCATCAAGATGCGGGCTCATCGGATATGCAATCGTGCCGTGAACTATCATCGCAATCATCAATCCATCCGAGTGGATTAGCGCGGCGCTCCCACCGTAGTGAGCGTCTATTATCTCCAGCGCAAACTCCAGTGCCTGCAAGTCACCCTCGTACCCGACGCCACCGGCCCGAGTCTCGACAACCCGCGTATCAGTCCTGCCACGGTAGCGCATTTCCAAGACACAGACCGCCGCCGTCTGTCGGTCGATCGACGGAACGTACGCGATCGCAAGCCGGAGTGCTGGCGGATTCTTTTCGGTGCGAGCAACATAAGCGCGGCGGGCATTTACCGCAGTTTGTGCCGCCTCGCCCTCCGCTCTCCGTGCTTGCTCAGACTCAGCCGTCTTCCGAACTTCTTCGCATGCTCGGCAGCCGCCGTCGAACCTGTCTTGTCCATAGGCACACCAATTGTTGAGTGCCAGCGGGGCAATGCCATCCCAGGCAAGAGCAACGTCCGACCGGACCTCAACCCAACGTGTCTTTTCGTTGGCAAGCGCGGCCGCCTTGTCTGTGTCGACGGCGTGCGAGTGTAAAACCTCAACCGCAACAAGTACCTTTCCTTCGTCGTCAAAGACGACAAGGTCGGGGCGCCGTGTTCCCACTTTGTATTCAGACTCAACCACGCGTCGCTCGCGCTCGCTAAGGTGAGATCGTGCTGGATGAGATTGCGAGCACCGCCCAGCGAATACGACTTTTGTGCCGGTCGACAGGAGCGCGCCGAGATGGGCCTTTGCGTTGATGTGCTCCGCAGTTTCCGGGTTCGTGCTCGCACACTCCGCTTCGGGGCGGTGCGCCACGTGTGGAACAACCTTGGCTCCGGCCTTCCACACGACGACATCCCCGCAGTGTAGGCACTTCGCTTCCGGACGCTTCGTGGCGGCGACACCCACAAAATCCGTCGCTCGTCTCGGCGTGCCATCAACGAGCGCCCACTCAAGAAAAGCAGCCATCTCTCACCTCTGACAGTGTCGCAGTGGTTGATTCGGTCAGAAGGGGATGTCGTCGGCGTCGGTGGCATCGCCGAAGTCGTGCTCTACACGCGGCGGGCGTCCAAGAGACTGATTCTTTGTCGAGCCATCGGGCGGGTTCGCTAGGACTTCGGGCGTTTTCCCCTGGTCTAGAGCGTCGGTGCTCGCCTCGTCGCACAACTCGTCGGGCGAGCGACCGTTCGCGGCGCTTACCAGCGCGACCGCGAGCGCGAAGGTCGCCGGGGTCACCGGGGCTCCGCCCTTTCGCATGATGGTCGCAGCATCCAGAAGGACTGTCGCCATTGCCTGAAGCAGCGCCGGGGCCACGCCCCCCACTCCCTGGCCATTGAGTTGGGAGAGCACTGTCGCGATGTCATCCACATCGTGGCCCCGTTCCGTCGGGGCGAACGCAAGGCCGAGCGCAGTCTTCATAGCCCGGCCTGCCTCCCCGGTGTTCTTGCCAGGAATCATCTTAACCGGGGCCATGAGCTTCGGTGACGGCGGCAGCGCGGGAGCCATGGGCATCGCGCCTGGAAGCACCGCGCCTGCGTCGAACGGAGCAAAGTCGACCAAGAAGTCGCCAATCTGACGTCCGAGCATCCCCGCGATTCTCTCCGCGATTTTGCGGCCTACGCCGGTTTTGCCAGACAGGAACGCGGAGACGTTTTGCTGGCTAACAGCAAGCTTCGACGCGATCTCCTTCTGGCTGTACGGGCCAGTCTGGCGGTCACCCTCCATGTAGTGATGCAGTGCATCTCGCAGGGCTTGGTTCTGTTCGGGGGTGAGATCCGGTTCGGCTGCCATCGGGGCTCCATCTTACGCGCGCCGTTTGTGAAGTTCCAGACATTGTTGACCGCCACAATCAACGCGCGTACAAGCAATGGCTGTGAGAACGCACCACAAGACACGGGCGTCGGTCCTCCTTCTCGCGATCGAGAAGACGCAGGCAGCGATGGCAGAAGAGCTGGAAACGACCCAGCAGAACGTGTCGAACTGGCGTTCCGGGCGCACGCGACCGACCATCGCGTTCCGCGTCCGCATCGAACGCATGTACAAGATAGGTGCCAAGTTGTGGCTTTCCGAAGAAGAGCTTTCGGCGCTCGGTCTTGATACCAGCGTCGATTGTACGACGGGTCAAGCCAAGCGAACCCGCGTTCACAGCGCCGACCGCCGCATCGTTCACGGCGGTAACGCCACCGCAGGAGCCGGCCGATGACCGCCGCCTCCTCGGCCATCGCGGTCACCCGGAAGGGCCCCGACCTGTTCGGCGCCAGCGCGCCCAGGATGTCGCTGCTCGACCTCCCCGTCCGCATCGACCCCGAGGGCGGCGAGTGGATCGAGGCCGACGGGTACGGTGGATGGCTGGGCTACGGCCGCGCCCGCGCGGTGCGCGACCTTGCCGACCGCCTCCTCGTTGCCGAAATCCTGAGTGATTCCGATATTTGCCGCACCGTGCGGCAAAATGCCGGGAAGCGCGGCCGCCCGACCAACGAGCTCTGGTTCAACCGCCGCGCTGCCCTGATCGTCGCGGCGAAGGCGGAGACGAAGCGCTCGGCCGAGGTGCTCCACTGGATGGTGGACGTCATCCTCGCGGTGCGCGACGCGATGTTCCCGAGCGTCCCCGCCGAGCGGCTGAGGGTCGCTGAGGCGAAGGCCACGCGCCTCGAGGGCCGCGTCGCCGAGCAGGACCGCGCCGTCGCCGGGGGCACCATCGGCCCCGCGGGGAGCAAGGCCATCCGGCGCCGCATCTCCACCATCACGACGACGGCGACCGGGCTCACCTCGGGCCGCGAGTACAACCGCGTGTGGGGCCAGTACCTGCGCGACCTCACCCTGATCGCGAGGGTGCCGCGCTCGCTGGCGCAGCTCCCCCTCGGGCAGCGCGCCGACGTGTTCGGCGCCCTCGACGACTTCGAGCGCAGAGCGCGCCGCGTCGGCGCCGACCGCGGGCGCGCGATGCAGCTGTCGCTCGACCTGCACTGACTTTCCCTCTGCTCGTGTCCGCCATGGTGGTGGGGACGAGCACCCGCGGGGTCGGGCAACGCCTGCCAGCACCCCAACCCCGCGGTCCCAACGGCATCGATCAACGCCTCAGGAGTCCGCAACATGTCCGAGAACACGACGGAGAGCAAGGGGATGGACCGGGCCGCGCTGGGCGCGAGCCTGCGCGCGGCGAGCTTCGATCCCGCGAACTTCAAGGCCCGGGAGCGGGCCACGTGGCTGCTGGTGTCGGCGATCGTCGCGGGGCTCGACCCCGCCACGGCGCGGGAGGCGCTGCGCGAGGTGATGTCCTTCGCGCAGGCGTACCGCGGCGCCGCCGAGGTCGCGGCCATCGGCACGCGGCTGTGCGACGCGGGCACCCACCCGTGGACCATGTCCGACTATTCGGAGGTCCGCAGCTGCGGCAAGGCGCTGCTGAACCGGGCCTCGCACGCCCTCCACACCCACCCGCTCGCGACGCTCATCACCACCCTGGTCGCCGCGCTCTTCGAGTTCGGCCCCGAGGCCCTCGGCGAGCACTTCGGGGAGAACGACGCCTGGGGCGAGGCCCGCGACGCCCGCATGGCGCTGCGGATCTGCCGGCGGGCGCTGGCCGAGATCGGCGGTGCGCCGTGAACGCACCGAAGACGCGGCCGCCCCGCGGCCGCGACAAGTTCTCAACGGCGCTCGACCGGCTCGCCGAGCTCGCGCTCCACTTCGGCGACGGCAACCTCGCCCTGAGCGTGCTCCACGCGCGCGAACGCTGCGCGCCCGGCGCGGCGCTCGACGTCGAGTTGATGGCCGCGCACGCGAACACCATCGCGGCGGCGCTGATCGAGATCGCGAAGGAGGAGCGCCACGGGCCGGTCGACGTGCTGGAGTTTCTGACCCTCGCGGCCGACCTCGCGGGCTGCGTCTACGACGCGGCCGACATCGCCGGGAGGCCGTCGGTGGGCGAGCCCATGCCCAGCGCCGCCCGCGTGATCGAGCACGCACGGGCGAACCCCGTGCCGTGGGGACTGCCGGACGACTGCGACGTGAACTGCCCCGCGGGCCTGTGGCTCATGCGCGGGGCGCGGGGCGACGGGCTCGTGCTGCTCTACCCCTACGACGCGACGAGCCCCGGCACGGGCGTGTTCGCGCGGGCGGTGCACCCGCTCTTCGGCGGGATGGGCAGCGACGAGATGGCCCTGGAGGACGACGGCGAAACCTTCGTACCGCTCGACGCCGCGGGCCACCGTCTGCCGACGGGAGGCGCGTGATGCTCGACCTCTCCACGCTCCCCCGCGCGGCCCTCGAGGCCCGCTGTCGCCGCATGGAGCGGCTCGCCAACCTCGGCGCCGGCATCTGTGACGGCCTCGTTGAACTCCTCGCGCACCAGCGCGCCGAGAACGCTGGGCTCCTGACCATCATCGAGGAGGGCACCCGCGATCGGTCGGAACTGTCTCGCCAGCTCGCCAACGTGACGCCGTTCTCGGCGCTCGAAGCGCTGCGCAGCGCCGAGGGCTGGCAGGAGACCACGCCGACGATCGAAGAAATCATGGCCCACGCGGAGGCATTCCCCGTCAGCGAGGGCGACGGCGAGGGTGAAACCGACGACCCCAACGCCCCGCTCGTCGGCGGTCTGTGGGCCTTCGACGGCCGGGACGGCGTCGGCCTGTTGGAGTTGTTCCGCGGGCAGCACGGCCTGCCGTGGGTGCAGTACGTCGACGCCTCCATCGCCACCGCGGACGCCGAGCTCTCCGACTTCGTGGGCGACGGCACCACCACGCGCTGGCTTCGGCTAACGCCCGACGCGCACCCCGTCACCCGGGCGGTGTCGAAGTGACGCCCTTCGCTGCCTTGGAGGCCCTGCGCAACGCGCGCGGGTGGAAGCGTGGGCGCCCCTCGCGCGAGGCCATCGTCGCGCACGCGAACGCCCTGCCGTGGGTGCTCCCGCGCCCCGACGGGGTCGCGCGGGGCCTTTGGGCCGCTCGCGGCAAGCACGTCGTGCAGGTCTTCGGCCTCTCCGCCGCCGGCCAGTACGACGAGGCCGAGGAGCCCGGCATCTTCTCCGGCGGCGTCGGCCTCGACGACCTCGCGCCGCTGGTCGACGCGTGGCTGCGGTTGACCCCGGCCGGCGTGCCGGTCGACGGCTGGCGCGAGGCGCCCGTCACGCGGAGCTGCGTCGGGCCGATCCACCCCGACACGCCCCTGCCGACGGCGGCGGGGCCCTCCGGTCCCTTCTCGTGGAAGTACCCGATGCGCTGCCGCATCAACTACCTCGTGGACGACGGGCTGCTCCCGAAGCGCCCGACGCTGCGGCACCTGTCGCGCCTCACCGCGGCCGACCTGCTCTCGTCCGAGGGCTTCGGCAAGGGCTCGCTCGAGATCGTGGAGTGGGAGCTGGCGCGCGCGGGCCTCGTCCTGCGCCCGGAGCCCAAGGCCCGGCGCGCCCGCCGAGGTGCGCGATGAACGCGGACGCACGCATCCTCCCGGTGCTGTTCCCGGAGCCCTACGAGCCCACCGAGATCTACTGGGGGAGCGAGGCCTCGGGAGCGTTCTACGACCTGGTCGCCAAGGGCCGGTTGCCGAGACACCCGCGCCTGCGCGACCTCATGGCGATCCACAGCCGCGAGCTCACCGCGTGCCGGCGCTTCGGCGCGAAGTCGCTGGAGCGCGTGCGGCTGGGGATGAACTACGCCGGCCTGACACTGCTCGACGACGCGCCTGACTACACGATCGAGCAGGCGCCCCTCGACGTGCTGCTCGACATGCTGCCGGTGCGCCGCGGGCCGCGAGGTGCGCGATGAAGCGCGAGCCGATCAACCCCGAGACGCACCCCGTCGCGGCGGCGTTCGCGCGGGCGATGGCCGAGCCCGTCGTGCCCTACGCCCAGCGCGAGGAGGTCGAGGCCCGGCTGCGCGCGAAGGGCTTCACCGTGTTCGCGATCAACTGGCACCAGCACCGGGAGTTCGTGCGCACCGCGGGCCTGCCCGACTGGCTCCGCGCGCAGGGCTACGACCCGGACAGCACCGAGACGGTGCACTTCAAGATCGAGTCGGGACAGGGCTTCGACCGCCCGATGTGCGTGGTGGGCGCGGTGCGGCTCGCCGCGGAGGGCGCGCAATGAACCAGCGCCCCACGAACCAGCCGCGCCTCACCGGCCCGATGCCGCGGTCGCTCTGGAACGACCTCGCGCTCTTCGCGACCACCGCGGAGGCGGACCGCCTCACGCACTCGATGGTCAGTCTCACGCTCGACGAATGCACCGAGACGGACGGCGGCGCCTTCATCCTCCGCTGCATCATCGGGGGCCTCGACGACGTGGCCCGCGAGCAGGCGAAGGACCTGATCGACCGCGACGCGTCCACGCGCGAGATGGCCGCCGAGGACTTCGGCGACGCCGCCGCACTGCGCCGCCGGGTGATGCGGGTCTACCGGAAGGTGACCGGGACCACCTTCGTGATCTGCGTCGCCTGCGCGCCGCAGGGCTTCGTGAAGGACGCCACGACGACCAGCGCCGACGGCGACCGCGTGTGCGCGGACTGTGCCGCCAACCCGCCCGCCACGGGCGGCCCGCGGCCAATCTCCGACCTCTCCCGCGAGGAGCTCGAGGCCGCCTACTGGCGGATGAAGGCGACCGCGGACAAGGCCGTCGAGCTCGCTGACCGCGCGGTGAAGAGCATCGACGACGCGCTCGCGGCGGCCCTCAAGGCGGCGGGGTTCGGGCGATGAAGCGCCGCGACCGCAGCCTTGAGCACCTGCAACTGCTCAAGCGCACCCTCGCCACCGAGCGCGCCCGCGCCGACTCGCTGGTGCGCGTGCTCGAGGAAGAACTCCGCGGCGATGCGCCCGACGCCGACCGCGCGAGCGAGCGACCGGGCGACCGCGACCTCGCCGACGACGTGACGCGCGCCAAGGCCCGCCAGCTGCTCGCCCGCACGGGCCGCGGGAAGGGCAGGCGCTGATGGGCGGTTTCAAGAACAGCCTGCCCGAGGCCGACCACTCGGGCGCGTACGCCGCGCGCCCCTACGGCTCCCACGGGCCGGGCGGAAGCGCGGGCGGCGGGCGCGAGTACGTCGACGTCTCGCCCCGACACCGCTGCCCGTGCTGCGGGAAGGGCAGCTACTGCCAGGTGAAGCGCGACGGCTCCGTCGTGCTCTGCAAGAACGTCGGGGGCACCCGCTCGAAGGTGAACCGCGACGGCGTCACCTTCCACATCCATCCACGCGACGGCGGGGTGGCCTGGGAGATCCCGCCGGCGCCGCCGCCGCAGACCTCGACGATCGCGGGGCCGGCGACCCGCGACGAGGCCTACCGCGCGGCGCTCGCCGCCCTGCGGCTCGACGACGTCGACCGCGAGGGGCTGCGCGCGCGCGGGCTCTCCGACGGCGCCATCGCCGACGGCCGGTACCGCACGCTCGGGGACCGCGGCCGCGCCGAGGTCGCGCGCGCCGTGGTCGCTGCGGTCGGCGACCTCCACGCCCCGGGCGTGCCCGGGATGTTCTGGAAGGACGGCGACAACGGCCGCGGCTGGTGGAGCTTCTCCGGCTGGTCGGGGCTGCTCATCCCGGTGCGCGACCTCGCGGGGCGCATCGTCGCGCTGAAGGTGCGGCGCCGGTCGGTCGACGACGGCGGCAAGCGCTACGTCTACGTGACCAGCTCGTCGCGCGGCGGGCCCTCGGCGGAGGCCGCGATCCACGTGCCCGCGAAGGCGCTCGCGCTGCGCGCCACCGGGCGGCTTGTGATTTCGGAGGGGGAATTGAAGGCAGACATCGCCACCGAACTGCTGGGCGACTGGCCGGTGGTGTCGTTGCCCGGCGTGGGCGCGTGGCCGAAGGGCGCCGCGTTCGCCCGGGAGTGGGGCGCGCGCGAGGTGGCGGTCGCCTTCGACGGCGACGCGCGCACCAACCCGGCGGTCGCCGCCGCCGAGCGGAACCTGCTCCACGCACTGCGCGGCGCGGGCTGGCCGAGCGTCCGCGCGTGGCGCTGGGATCCGAGGTTCAAAGGGATCGACGACATGCTCGCGGCGAAGCGCCGGGGCGAGGGGACCAAGTGAGCATCGACGACATCAGCAGCGACGGAACCCACGCGTGGCGCCAGCGGGACGCGGAGCTTCATCAGCGCATCCGCGCCGCCATCGCGACGCGCGACCCGAAGGCGGCCACCACCCTCGCCGGGTCGGGCCGCGAGTCGGCCCGCGGGAAGGTCGCCGAGGTGGTGATCGACGTGCTTCACCTGGTGCGGCGGGGCGAAGACCCCGCGGCCGACATCGTCGACGCGGCGCTGCGCTCGCTCCCGCCGGCGGAGGCGCCCGCGCCGTCGTGGGCGGCGGAGCTCGGCATCACCGAGCACGTCGGCGCCGACGCCCTCGCCGACAACGCCCGCGGCGCGCGCGAGGGCGCGGGCTCCGACATCGACGAGCTGCCCGCGCTCATCGAGGCCGGCGGCGAGCACGCGCTCGCCTTCGACCCGCTGCGCGTCGCCGCCGCCTTCGAGATGCGCGCCAACGACGGGCCGGGCTTCATCCTCCTGCGCACGCGGCTGAAGTGCCTGAAGAAGTTCCCGATGACGGCGTGGGTCCAGGCCATCGACGCGCACGGGCGCAAGGCGAAGGCCGAGGCGAAAGCCGAGACCGACGCCGAGCGGAAGCGCGAGGCCGCGGCGCGCCGGGAGGCCGCCGAGCGCGCCCGCGCCGAGAACTCGCTCCGGCTCGAGGAGGCCCGCGCCGCGGCCGACGACGCGAGGGCGGCGCACTACGCCGAGGCCGAGGTCAACGGCGTCACCTACCGCTCGCAGCCCGGCCTGATCGAGATGGAGGAGACGTCCCCGAAGGGCGAGGTGAAGGTCACCCAGCTGTCGAACTTCTCGGCGCCCATCGTGGGCGACACGTACATCATCGACGCGCCGGAGGCCGAGGCGCCGCGGCGCGTGCTCACCCTCGCGGTGCAGGTCAACGACCAGGCGCCGCGCGAGGTCGACATCCCCGCCGAGACCCTGGTCGACATGAAGTGGGTGGAGACGCTCTGCCCGGGCGCCATCGTCCGCGGCGCGCGGCCGGTGCGCGACCACCTGCGCCTCGCGCTGCAGGAGCTGTCCGCCGACGTCACGGTCACCCGTCGGCGGCACGGCTTCGTGGGGTGGCACAAGGTCAACGGCGTCTGGGTCTACCTCAACGCCGGGACCATCCTCGGGGCCGGCGGGGCCGTCGCGGGCGTCGAGGCGAAGCCGTCGGACCCGGGGCACCGCTTCTGGTTCCCGCCGCCCCCGAGCGCCGCGGAGCTGCGGGAGGCGTCGCTGCCGCTCGTGCTCGTCGCGAACTTCGGGTCGCCGCTGCTGATGGGCGTCGCCTTCGGGCTCGCCGCGCGGGCGGTCATGGGCCCGTGCAACGTCGTCGGGCACGTGAGCGGCGAGCCGAGCTTCGGCAAGAGCGCGGCCGGCGGCATCGTGCAGTCGTGCCACGGGCCGACCATGCACGGCGACAAGCCGCCGATGTCGTGGAGCGACAGCTCGACGCCGAAGGGCATGGTCGAGGCCCTCCGCACCGTCGGCGACGCGGTGATGATGGTCGACGACTTCAAGCGCTTCGGCGGCCACCGCGACATCGAGGTGACCAACAAGTTCGACATGGTCACCCGGTCGGTCTTCAACGGGTCGGTGCCGCGCAAGCTGCAGATGGACGGCAAGGCCTTCCAGATGCTCCCGCCGCGCTGCCCCATCCTCTCCACCGGGGAGGTCGACGTGCCGGGCTTCTCCACGAAGGACCGGCTGGTCACCGTGCACCTCGCGACGAAAAACCCCGACCCCCGGCCCCTGCGGGAGATGGGGCTGCGGGGCGACCTTGCGCGCGGCTGGGCCGGCTACGTCGTCTGGTACGCCTCGCGCTACGAGGCGAAGCGCGGGCAGCTCGCGGCGCTGGCGCAGGACGTGGGCGCGCGGTGGGGCCTCACGGGCCGCGACCGCGCGGTGACGCAGCTCGGGCAGATCGCGCTCGGGTGGGAGAATCTGCTGGAGTACCTGGGCGAATCGGGCGCCGTCGACGCGCACCAGCACGGCGACATGCTCGGGCGCGTGAAGGAGGCGCTGCGCGCCGTCGCTGCCGAGAACGGCCAGGACGTTGAGGAGGAGCACCCCGGGCCGCGGTACGTACAGCTCATCGCAGGCGCGCTCCGATCGGGGAAGGCGCACGCCATCGAGATCACGCCGACGGGTGCGAAGATCCCCGCCAATCCCGAGTCGATGGGCTACTTGTTCATCAATGGAGAGTGGCAACCACGGGGCGAGCGGATTGCGTATCTGCACCATTCCCACAAGGGCGTGGTCTTCCTCGACCCCGAGCCCGCCCGGAACGTCGCGTCCGAGCAGGCGCTGCGCGCGGGCAACCCTCTCACCGTCGACGACCGCGCGCTCGGCGCGGCCCTGCGCTCCGCCGGGGTGCTGGCGCTCACCGGCGCCGACGAGGGCCGGCCGAACACCCCGAAGTTCCGGCTGCGCCTGCGCAGCGTCGGGGGCGAGGGGAGGGCGGCGATGTTCGCGGTGAGGGCCGAGGCGCTGGGGCTGGACTTCGAGCCCGGCGCAGCCCCCGACGACGGCCCCCAGGACGCCGGCGCGGCGTCCGATGACCCGGTCCCCGAGTTCCCGGCGGACCTCCTATGAGCCCGCTACGGGTCATCGGGCACCTCGTGACCCCGGGCGGGTCACGGAGCGTGGGCCACTTGTTTTCCCGAGGAAACAAGCCTGATTCGGCGGCCGGGTCATCCGGGTCACTGTTTCGGTGGAAGCCCTCATATAGGAATCTGAAGAAAATAAATAAAGTCTCGGGAGTGGGGAACATGGCCAACGAAAAGGGTACGCGCGGACGAAGGCAGACCCCGGGCACGGGGTCGGTGACGAAGCTCCCCTCGGGGCGCCACCGGTGGAAGTTCACCACCGGGAAGAAGACCTACAGCGGGACGTGCGACACCGAGCTCGAAGCCGACCGGATGCGGGCGGCCATGGTGGTCGAGCGCAACGACGCGCTGAAGGCCGGCAAGGCCCCGCGCCCCGCCGAGATCACCCTCGGCGCGTGGGTCGACGCCCCCGACGGGTGGATCGACCGGCGCGAGCAGCAGCACCTGGTGCGCTGGTCGGACAAGGAGCACGACCGCTGGGACCGCTACCTGAAGGGCTCGGCGCTCGCCTCCATGCCGCTCCGAGCGATCGCCCGGCCCGACGTGGTGGCGTGGGTGGGCGAGATGCTGCTGCGCACCCGCACGCGCCTCCAGCCCCCGCAGCCGCTGGCGCGGCAGACCATCGCCAACGCGCTGAACCTGCTCAGGAAGGCGCTCGGCGACGCGATGGAGGCTGGGCACCTCGACGCCAACCCCGCCGCCGGCGTGAAGGTCCCCAAGCGCGTCGGCGTCATGGCGCGCCTCACGCCCCACCTGACGATCGAGGAGGTACGCAAGGTCGAGACGACGACGGCCATCCCCGAGCGGGCGCGGCTGGTCTACGTGGTCGCCCTATTCGGGGGTTTCAGGCAGGGCGAGCTGATTGGTATGCGCGTCGGCGACGTGCACCTCGACGGCGAGGCCCCGTACGTCGCGGTGAACTGGTCGCACTCCCACGGGCCGAAGAGCGGGCGGGCCGGCGAAGAGGTCCCGATGCTGCCGCAGACGCGCGATGCCCTGCGCCGCATCCTCGAGTTGCGCGCCGCCGACGTGGCGCCCGAGAAGCTCCCCGCCGACGCGCACGTCTTCCCCAGCGCCACGAGCCAGCAGCGCGCCGAGGGCGACGACTTCGGCTGGGCGAGCCAGAAGAAGGGCAGGCAGCGGGGCTACGTCGGCCACCGCGAGCGCATCGGGGTCAACCCGATGGTGACCTTCCACTGCCTCCGGCACACCTTCGGCACCCTGGCCGTCGAGGGGTCGCTCACCGGCGAGCCAATGGACCTGCACCACGTGCAGCGATTCCTTCGACACGCGGATCCAAAGACCACGCTCAGGTACGCGAAGATGGGCACGAAAGCCCTGTACGACGCGACGGCCCCGAAGGCGCCCACCGAGGCCCCGCCGGGCGTGTCCTTGGCGTGTCCTTCGGAGGGGGTGCCGCGAAGGACACGCTCTGCGTTTTCGTCGAGCCACCCAAGGGATTTGAACCCTCGACCTACGGTTTACGAAACCGTTGCTCTACCCCTGAGCTAGGGTGGCGAAGAGAGCGCCGCTTCTATCACAACTCGAACGCGTTGCAACACCGAACGTGCGTGGTTGGCGCAGGTCGGGTCCTTCGGTACGACACCCCCGTGAACCCTCCTTCTCCGATCGACCTCCGCTCCGACACGGTGACCCGGCCGACCCCGGGAATGCGAGCGGCGATGGCCGCGGCGGATGTCGGCGACGACGTCGTCGGCGAAGACCCGACCGTCGCGCTGCTCGAGCGCCGCGTGGCCGACATGCTGGGACTCGAAGCCGGCTTGTTCGTCCCCTCCGGGACGATGGCCAACCAGATCGCGCTGCAGCTCCACGCGCGACATGGCGACGAGGTCCTCGTGGCCGACGGCGCCCACTGCCTCTGGTACGAGTCGGGGGCGGCCTCCGCGATCGCCGGGGTCCAGCTGGTCTCGGTCGGCCGCGCGGGCGTCGTCACGGCCGACGAGATTCGCGCTGCGATCAGACCCACGGTCGACTGGTGCCCCGCCACCCGCGCGCTCGTCCTTGAGAACACCCACAACCGGGCCGGCGGCCGGGTGATCGGCCTCGACGCGATGCGGTCCGCCGTGGGCGCCGCCCACGCTGCGGGCCTGGGGGTACACCTCGACGGCGCCCGCCTCCTCAACGCGTGCGTCGCGCTGGGCGTGTCGGCGAGCGAGGTCGTCGGAGAGATCGACACCGTCTCGATGTGCCTCTCCAAGGGCCTCGGCGCGCCGGTGGGCTCGGTCCTGGCCGGCACGGCCGCGCACATCGTCGCCGCCCGACGTCTCCGCAAGCGACTCGGCGGCGGGATGCGGCAGGTCGGTATCCTCGCGGCGGCCGGCCTCTACGCGCTCGACCACCACCTCCCGCGCCTCGCCGACGATCACCGCGCCGCGCGGGCGTTCGCGGAGCGCCTCGTCGGGTGCCCCGGGCTCACCCCCGTGCTCCCCGAGACCAACATCGTGCTCGTCGACCTGCCGCCGCACGGGCCCTGCGATGCGGCCGCGTTCTCGGAGCAGGCGCGCGCGCGAGGCGTCCTGCTCTCGGTCTTCGGCGAGCACCGGCTCCGCGCGGTGACCCACCTCGGGGTCTCCGCCGGCGAGGTCTCCGCTGCGGCGGAGATCGTCCGCGAACTGGCCGCGCGGTTGTTCGCTTGAACCTGAGGGCGGCCGGCCTGCTCGTGGCCCTCGGCCCCGCGGCGCTCGCCTGCGCCGGAAGCTCGGGCGGGTACCTCGCGGGCCTCGCCGAGGGCGACCGCGCGTACCGGTCGGGGCGCTTCGGCGCGGCGGCCTCGGCGTACGAGCGGGCCGCGGCGCTCGCGGAG
>JAQBQI010000637.1 GCA_028287085.1 Myxococcaceae bacterium | reverse complement strand
CGTCGGACCGCTGAGAGGTACCTGCCGCGGTGCCCCGGCTGCCTGCGAGCGTTTCCACCAGAGGAAGGACGTGCGGCGACGGCCGAGCGCCCAGCCCTTCAGATCGCTTCGGGACAGTAGTGTTAGGTCCACCTCGAGGAAGGGAGAACGACCGCGCGATCCTGGATCCGGGGCGACGCAAGTCGCGGGCGAGGGTGGACCGCGACGTCCACGCCGCCGACGCCTGACGGGAGAATGCCGCGGCCAGGCGCCTGTCGGGTCGGTTCCGTACTCCTTCGACTTGGCTGCTCGATCTCTTTCGATCAGGAAGGCAAGCCGTAACAACGGAGAGCCATCTAGACGGAAAGACGGCTACTGGCTTCGTCGGTCTGGCCGTCCACCGACGCGCCCGGGGTGACGGTCCGGCTGGCCGGGAACGGCGTGGTCGCCGGACCGGCGGGGCCGGCGCCGACCGGCCGGGGGAAGTTCTCGAGGGTACCCGCGGCCGCAGTCACGCGAACGAACACCAGGGAACGGTCGCAGGTGCTCGCTCGAGGGCCTCCACCACCGCGGCGGCGCCCTCCCGCGGGGCGCCCACCCCGTCGCGCTTGCCGCCCGCGCGGACTCCGAGCCTGGCCGACGAGAGCACCCCTCCCCGCCGCAGCGCCGCACGCAGGAGGCTCGGGGATCCACTTCACGCGCGGCAGCGTCCGCGCGGGGCTCGGGCCGGAAGCCGCGTGGTACGGTCCAACCCGGTGCAGATCCGCGCGCTAAACGTGAGCAACTTCCGCAGCCTCGGCGACGACGTGCGGGTCGAGTTCCCCCGCGAGGGCGGCCGGCTGATCGCGCTCGCGGGGATCAACGGCGCGGGCAAGAGCAACGTCCTCGACGCCTTCGGGTTCGTGGGCGACGTGACCCGCGCCGGCATCGCCGCCGCCATGACGGCGCGCGGCGGCGAGGGCTCGGTGCTCCGCGAGGGCTCGAGCCGCCTCGAGTTGGCGGTCGAGCTCGAGGACGGCGAAGGCCGCCTCGTTTGTGGCCTCGGGCTTTCCCAGTACGACACGCCCCGGGGGCGCGGCTGGGAGTGGGGGTACGCGGTCCCGGCTCGCTCCCTCGCCCGGTACGACGCCGAGCTCCAGGCGGCGCTGGGCGACGGGACCGGGCGGCCCGGGGCGCCCGGACGCGCGGGGGTGCTCCACGACCTCCTCGACCGGGGGGGCTTCGCGACGATCGGGTGGGAGGAGGGCAACCTCTCCGGGCCGCAGAGCGGCGGCCTCGCCGAGCAGGCGCGCGGCAGCGCCCGCTGGCGGGCGGTGCAGGAGCACCTTGCCGCGTGGCGCACGTACGTGCTGCCGGTCGAGACGATCCGCGAGCCGAGGTCGTCGGGGGTGGAGCGGGTGATGGAGCGGGACGGCGGCAACTGGCCCGCCGTGCTCCGGTCGCTCGACCCGGCGGGGGCGGGACTGGAACTGCGGGCGGCCCTCTGCCGCCTGGTGCCCGACCTGACCGACTACGACGTGCTCGACGCCGGGGGCCGCAACATCGCCCGTTTCCGCCACCGCGGCGCCGCGGGCGACGTCTGGCGCGCCGCGCCGCTCGAGTCCGACGGGACCCTGCGCGCCGCGGCCCTCGTCACGGCCACGCTGCAGCGCCCGCTGCCCGTGCTCCTCGGCGTCGAGGAGCCCGAGATGGCCATCCACGTCCGGGCCTTGGGGCTGATCGTCGACTTCCTCCTGGACGCCGCCGAACACGCGCAGGTCGTCCTCACGACGCAGAGCCCCGACCTGCTCGACCTCCTCCCGCCGGACGCCGTCCGGGTCGTGACCCGCGGCGACGGCGGGACGACGGTCCACCCGATCGACCCCGTGCAGCGGGCCGTCCTCCGGGACGGCGGGACCGGCGCGCTGCTCCGCGAGCAGGGCCTGTTCCCCGACGAGGCCGCCGGTGGGTAGGGCGTACGTCGTCATCGAGGGGCACGGGGAGGACGCGGCGATCACCAACCTGCTCGTGCGCCTGGCCGACGACCTCGGCCTCCCCAGGGTCGCGTGGGCGCCGCCCATCCGCCGCAACGCGCTACACCGCGAGGCCGCCACGCTCGCCCTCTGCGACGACCTGCGCCGGCGCCCCGACTGCGAGCGGGCGCTGCTGCTCCGGGACGACGAGGACGGCTGCCCCCGGCGGGCGGGGCCCGAGATCGCGTCGTGGGTGGCCCGCGCGGCGCTCCCCTTCCCCACGGCGGTGGTGCTGTTCTACCGCGAGTACGAGACGCTGTTCCTGCCCTGCGCGGGCGCCATGGCGGGCAAGCCGCTGCGAGACCCCAGCGGCGCGGAGCGCCCCGGGCTGCCGCCGGGGGCCATTTGGGAGGGCGACCCGGAGGCGAAGCGGGACGCCAAGGGGGCCGTCTCGGCGCTGCTCGGCCGCCGGTACAAGGCCACCATCGACCAGCTCGCGCTGACCCGGTTGCTCGACTTCGAGGCGCTCCGCCGGTCGGGCCTCCCGTGCTTCGGGACGCTCGAGCGCGCCCTGCGCTGGCTGGTGGGCGCCGAGGCGCCCGGCGTCTACCCGCCGCGCGCCGCGCCCGACGCCTGAGCCGTCGCCAGGATCCCGCCCATGGGCGCCTTCGCTCGCAACCTCCGCCCACACGTTGCCGCCGAGCTTCGGGCCGCAGACAAGGCGGAGGCGCGGGGCGAACCCGGCGCGGCCTTCGCCCACCTGGAGCGGGCGCATGTGCTCGGGCAGGCCGCGACGGTCGAGCACGTCCGCGTCCACTGGCGCATGCTCCGCTGGGGGCGGAGGCACCGGGAGGTGCGGGAGTGCGCCGGGCAGGTGGTGCGCCTCGTCGGCGCCTCGGCGAAGACCGCGCTCGGTCGGGTGCCGCGCGGCAACACGGGCGGCGCCAACGTGAGCCCGTTCGCGCCCATGCCCATCCCGCCCGACCTCGACGCGCGCATCCGCGCGGCGCGCGCCGCGGCCGACTGATCGAGCGCCCCTCGTCCGTCTCAGCGCCTCTCGCTTGAGGGAGCAGCTGGCCCTCGTGCGCCATTGCGGCGGCCGCGACTCACTCCCTCTTCCTGCGGCTCGACGCGCCCGCCGCCAGGAAGGCAGGACGTCACGATGGAAAGCCACCTAGACGGAAGGACGTCCTTCGGCGCCATCGGTCCGGCCGTCCAGTGACGCGCCCTGGGCGACGGGGCTGGCGGCCCGGGAGGGCACGACCGACGGACCGACAGGGCCGGCACCGGCCGCCCGGGGCAGGTGCTCGGGGGCGCTGGGGGTGCGGCCCCCCAAGGGTTCCCCAACGCCCCGGGAAGGGACCCTGCCGACCTGGGGCGCGCGGGGGCCGCCCCACGACTCCCGGGGCGGCACGACGGGCCCCGGACGTGCCCTCGACCGCCGGCGCGGTCCTGGCGTCGGCGCTCCGCGGCTCACTAAACCCACACGCCTTTGCCCCAACAATGGCTGTGAAGCAGCCCCTTCGCGCCGTTGTGGACCGAGTGCGCGTCGATCGCCCGGAGGCGCCCAAGGCCCTCCGGGTTCCGTTGGGGGTACGCCCGGGTTCCGCCGGGTTTGGGGGGGGCTGAGCCGGGGCGGCCTCGCCGTCGAAGGGCCTGCGGGCGCTCGAGGTCGCGCGGGGCTGCGAGCGGCTCGGCGCCGGTGTTCGGCCACGCGCTGCGCGTGGGGGCGCTCGCAATTGCAATCACCGCCGCCCTGGCCGGGTGCTCGATGCTCGACGTCCACTGCAGCCCGCCATCGAGCGATGGACCCAGCCCGGCGCCCGTGGGGTCCGAGAAGCCCGCCACGGTGGCCGAACGGGCGTGACCCGCAGTCCCCTTCTCGCCGACCGCGAGCGCGTGACCCGTCGCCAGGCGGCGCACCGACAGGCGCATGCACCCTCTCCAAAGGGCGTCCGCCCTTACGGCCGAAGGGCCGGCGAAACCCACGGTTACGAGGGTTCGGCGCAGGCCGCTCCATCGACGAATAACCCTCCGCGGGGTTTGGCAGGCTTCGGCAGGGTTTGGCGGGTTTCGTGGGGATAGAGGCCCAACCTCCCCACGAACGGTGGGACGCCGCCCCCGCCAGCGACTCGGACGTGGCCAGGAATACTGCCTGCGACGGTTACTGGCGCACGCCGGTGTAGCTCCACGCCAGCGTGCCGTGGTCGGACCCGTCGGTGCTTTGGTACTGGAACTCGACCCGTACGGTGAGGCGGCCGCCCACCAGGTCGAGGGTGCCCGAGCGCGTCGAGAGGGTCGTGCCCGGAAGCAGGATCAACGGCCGACAGAGCGCCCCCGCGAAGACACGGGCCGTCGTCGCGTCGGCGCCCGATCCGTCCGCGCGGAGCGGACAATTGGGGTCGACCATCATCGTGAAGAGACCCGCCGCGGAACCAACTGGCGTGACGACGATCTCCCAGGGCGACCGCTCTGTGACGTCGCCCTCGCGGGGCGGCAGGTCGCTGGTGCGTGTCATGTTGTAGGAGCCGCGGAAGGTGCCGCCGATCCCCGTCGCACCAGTGGGAGGGGCCGAACCGTCCGAACACGAGAGGACCAAGGGGCCCAAGCACACCAGGAGCCCGAACAAGCGTCTCACGAAGACCTCCGTCTGACGGGGTCCATCCCCGCGCGGTGGGTTATATGGCGCATGCGCCATTTTGCGAAAGGTCTAGCGATGCCACGCGGCGCGGGTGAAGCCCCGCGCGCCGACCCGCGCCAGCCTCTTCGAGACCGAGGGCTATCGTGCGGTCGTTGAGCGCGTGGCCGCCAACGTGCGACGCCTCCGGGAGACCCGCGGCTGGACTCAGGAAGAGGCCGCGCATCGATGCGCGGGGCTCGACGCGACCCTCTACCGTGTTATCGAGGCGGCCCGCACGAACGTGACCGCCGCAACGGTCTCTCGCCTTTGTCAGGGATTCGAGGTCGACGTCGTCGAGCTGTTCGTCCCTGCAGCGCCCCTCATCAAGCGCAGACGAGGAAGACCCGCGAAGGTCACCACAACGGTAGAAGTGGCGGCGCCGGCGCTGGCGCCGGCGGCACCGACGGGCACAGCACCGGCCGCGGGAGAGTCGGCGGACAAGCCGTGAGATGGCAGCTTGGTAAGCCCCCGGCTCGACACTTCCGGCGCCTTCGCGCGGCCGACCGATCCTTCCTCGATCAGGCCGGACTCAGCAGGCGCTGACGGAGCAAGGCCAAGTCATACGCGCGAGAGCAGCCGAGCGCGGCGTGACGGGCGGCCATCTACCGCCGACGGCTTGCAAGAGAGCCCGCAGCGCAGGGGGCCATGGAACCCCGGCGCTTGCCCACGTGGCAATATCGCGCGCTTACCGCTGCTTTCTCCCGTGGAAGTGCGCGATCACTTACTGGCCGTTCTTCGACTTGTAGGCTGACGCTTGCCCGCGGCCCCAGGAAGCGCCTCGGCCGGTGTGTTCACCGCTCGGATGCTCCGCCGAGGGTTACGACCCGGGCGCCCGCACGGCGAAGGTCGGGGCGGGCGGCAGGACGCGTTGCAGGGGCTCTATCCGCACCGGGCTCTCCCAGCAGAACGCCTCCACCATCGTCGTGACTTCCGGGACCGGGACGTAGATCACCCCTTGGGCGTATCCATCTTTCCGTCAGGATGTCTTTCTGCCTTGACGCCCTGCCTTCCTGACAGAAGCGGTGTTTTGTGGGGGAAGAGCGGGTGTCCGACCCCACGGTAGTCCGGCGGCGGCGTTCTCGCGCCTTTAGCGGCGCCCGTTCCGTGGCTCTTCCGCAGTTCGCCCGCCACCGCTCACACACCGCGCGAACGTCTCGCCCTGCAACACCTCGGCGGCGAGGCTGCCATGGTTGCCATGGTCGCCGGACGGTACACCGGCCGGCCGCTCCCCCGACCAGCAGCTTCAGGGCCCGCGCGCCCCAGCCCCACAGCTTTTCTCGTCCCCTGACTTTTTGGGATGGAATGAAGTTAAGACGTCATGTTACCAAGCCGTCAGGGCGGAAGGACGGATGGCATGATCATAGCGTTAGTCAACAACAAGGGCGGCGTGGCCAAGACGACCACGGCGGTCAACCTCGCCGCGGGGCTCGCGACCCGGACGCGGCGCGTGCTGCTGGCCGACCTGGACAGTCAGGGGTCGGCGTCGTTCTCGCTCGGGGTCGCGCGTGCCGACCTCGCCCCGTCGTCGGCGGAGGTCCTGCTCGACGGGGTTCCCATCCGCAGCGCGATCCGCCCGACGTCCGTCGAGGGCCTCGACCTGCTCACCGGCTCGATGGCCCTGGCCAACGCCGACCTCGCGCTCGCCGACGTGAAGGGCCGCGAGCGCCGTCTGGCAGAGGCCCTGGCGCCGGTACGGGACGACTACGCCTTCATCCTCCTTGACTGCCCCCCTTCGCTTTCGATGGTGCCCATCAACGCCCTGGTGGCCGCCGACGCCTTCCTTGTGCCGGTCACCCCTCAGTACTTGGCCGTCGAGGGCCTCGTGAACCTGATGGAGGCCACTGAGTTGCTCCGCCGCGGCACCGGCGCACGGGCCTCCCTGCTGGGCCTGGTGCTGACGCAGGTGGACCGCCGCCCGAAGGTCACCGGGGAAGTTATCGACCTGATCCGTGGGCACTACGGCGACCGCGTCTTCAAGACCGAGATCCCGATCAACGTCCGCCTCTCGGAGGCCCCGAGCTTTGGACAGACGATCTTCGGCCACGACCCTTCATCCAGCGGGGCTGAGGCCTACCGGCGGCTCGCTACCGAAGTCCTGCAGAGATGCCGTAAGGATGGCAAGAAGTAAGGACGGGATGCCGTCTTGATGGAAGTGAGGAACTCATGAGTAAGCCGAGCAGGCTGGGCAAGACGAGCATTTTTGCAGCTACCGCAGCAGAGCCGGCCGCCGAGCGCGATCCGGCGAAGCCAACACCCGAACCGGCACCAGCGACGCCGGCCGAGGCGACAGCCGTGAAGGCGGTTGTCCCAGCGTTGGGGCGGCCCGCCACCCACGAGGAGTGGACCAAGGTCACCGTGGTCCTCTTCAATCGTCAGATCGTCTTTCTCGACCGTCTGGCGAACGACATCCGGGCCAAGACCGGCGCCGCGATCCGCCGGGCCGAGATCCTGCGGGCGCTCGTCGATGCCTTGGAGAGCGAGGGCATCGACCTGAGCGCGGCGAAGTCCGAGGCCGACCTGAAGGCCCTGCTGTGCGCCCGGCTCCGGGCCTGAGAGGAGCGCCCATCCATGCCTCTCCACGGCTGCCCGCCCCACCCGCCACCCGGCTGCCATCGCAGCCGCCCGGGCGCCCCATGCCGGCGCGAGCGGGAGGCCCCATCGGCCCTCACTACCATGGAGGTCGCTAGGTGATGCTCCCCCTTCTCCTGCTCCGGGCCGACACCCAGGTGCTGCGGAACGCGCTCCGACCGCTGGTGCCGGAGAAGGACCTCGGACCAGTGATCGACCGGCTCCTGGCCAACGCGAGCGGCCCGAGCGGCCTTGCCGATCTGCGCAGCGAGCTGGAGGCGCGCGGCGAGGTGTTCAGCACCGTCCTCGCGCTCCAGGCCAACGGAGCCGGTCGACCGGCCGACCGGCCGACCGGGGGACCGGATAGGCCGGCGCCCTCCCCGGGGATCCGCGCTGCCCCGGCCGCCCACGGGGACCTCACACAAGAATGGACGGCGCGTGTGGTCGGAGAGCTGCACCGACGCGCCGCCGTCGAGGGGTGGCACACGCCTGCCGAGGGCGAACGCGGCATCGTCCTGCGCTGGCCGGGCGACGTCGCGCCAACGGACGTCGAGGACTGGCTGAGCGGCGCCCCCGACCAGCAGGAAGCGGAGCGCCTGCGCGAAACGATCCGCGGCGGCGCGGCCTTCGACTGGACGTGGGGGGCCGCCTCTCTGGTCATGGCCGCCGAGCAGGCGGTCGCAGGCGAGGAGGACTTCCTAGCCCGGATCTGGGAGTTGGCCCGGGTGCTGGCGCTGTCGGCGCTCTCGGCCCACGCCTTCCGCGCGGTCCGCGCCGCCCAACGCGACCGCGAACGACCCTTCATGGCCCTCGATGCGGGTCCCGCGCATCACGCACTGCTCACCGGGTGGCGCGATCTGCCGAAGGACCGGCAGCCCCACAAGACGCCCGTCGTGGACGGGTGGGCCGAGATCCTCGCCCCCACCCAGCAGGTGCGCCTGCAACTGGACGTGCGGGAACTTCCCGAACGGATCATCCACGCCGTGAGGGCGTGGCGCGGGTGGCAGGGGCTGCGGCACTGGGCGGCACTGCACCGGTTGCTCACCACGGAAGGGCGGACGGGGTTCGTGCGCTGGAAGCTCGAGGCCCACATGGACGCGCTCGGGTACTCCGACCGCGCTCGCCGCGACGACGCCGTGCGCAAGGTCGTCGCCGACGAGGTCGAGGCCCTCACGCGGCTCGAGCTGGCGATCTACCACCGCAGCGGGGAGCTGCGGATGCGCGGCCCGGTGCTCAGCATCACGCAGCGGGCCGAGGCGATCCACGACTCTGAGTGGGCGCTAGAGGGGCTCGTGCTGGCCATTCACCCCGCACTCTACGAGGGGGTCCGGGACCGCGACGGCACCCTGGGGTCGCTGTGGGCGCCCGCGCCGGCGGACCTCGCGCGCATCGACCATGTGCGCCACCCCTACGCCCTCGCCCTGGGGCTGATCCTCCCGATCCGTTGGCGCTGGGACCTCGCGAAGGGCCGCGAGTGCGTCACGCTCACGGGTCAGGGCCTACTCGAGACCGCGGGCATCAAGTTCGACCCCAACAAGCCGGGCCGCGCCTGGACGTCCCTCGAGCGCGACCTGGTCGAACTCCAGCGCGTCGAGGGCCTGGGCGAGGTGCGGTGGGAGCAGGGCGGCGAGCGGACTCTCGCGGGCCGCTGTCACCTCTTCCCGCCCCAGTGGGTCCGCGACCGGTTGATCCACCACCTCCCGCCCGTCGAGCCCCCCCCGGCGCCCTCGATCCTCACGGGCAGCGAACTGCGCGCGTGGCGCAGGTCCAAGGGGTGGACGCAGGTCCAGACGGCCCGGGCCCTTGGAGTCGGGACGCGGAGTGTGATCCGAGCCGAGACGGACCCCGACGCTGAGCTCGGACGGGCGCTTGAAGAGGCTATCGCCCGGTTGAGCGGTCGGTAGCGATCAAAGGGTTGGCCGAGGGACCGGCCAAATTCCGGCAGACCCCGGTGGAAGAGCGATCGGCCAAATTCCGGCAGACCCCGGTGAAGGATTCGGCCAGGTTCCGGCAGACCCCGGTGCCAGATCGGCCAAATTCCGGCAGACCCCGGTGGGAGCCTGCTCGTAAGTTGCCAAAACTGTTAGGCTTTTTTCCGTCGAACGGTCTTCTTTAGAGGTACTCTAAAGGGCCGCCGGGTCCGCTTCGCTTCCCGGGGCCCTCGGTAGGGGAGACCCGGCCGAAGGTCAGAACTGATCCTCGGCTGGGATGGCATGCCGGAAAGACTACTTGCCGTCATGACGTCTTTCGGTCATATGCCCGCCATGCAGTCGGGGCTGCAGGCCCGCAAGACGAGGCGCGACCAAGCGCCGTGGAATCGCGGCGTTCAACGTCCGGTAGGACCGACCCGGCTCTTACGACGGCCGCAGGATCATGCGGGCGGCACGCGCCCCTGTGACCAGCACGCTGTCGAGGCAGACGGGCGCGCCGGTTCAGCGCGTCGAGATCCGTACGAAGCGGGCCACCCGTTCGCCAAGCCGGTTGAGGTCGATCGATTGGTTGCCGGTCAGGCGGCTCCTATCGCGACGAAGCGGTTGTTGCGCCCGACGCCGAGTTCCATATCGTACGCGCCGCCCGCTGGTGCACCCAGGCGCAGCTCGAGGTCGACGTGCTGCGGGTCGGCGCCGCCCTTCTCCTCCAGCGCGGCGAGCGCGGGTCAGGATGCCGCGGCGCTGCCAGCGGTAGAGGTGGCTGGCGACGCTGGCCCAGGGGCCGTAGCGGCGGGGCAGGTGGTGCCACGGCGCGCTGGTGTGCAGCACCCGGAGGATGCCGTTGAGCATCCGCCGATGATCGTGCGGTGGGCGCTCGGCCTTCCCGCTCCGCGACGACCGAGCCCAATGGGCGTCCGTCAGATCCCTTCTGTTCAGGCCGGAAATATAAGGATTACGGGCGGTTTTACCAATAGGCCCAGGTGAAGCAACGCCACCTCGTGATGGCGCCCCCGAGAGGGCGGGTGTGGCTCCCATCGTGCTCGCGACGGAGCGGGGAAACCCGCGGTTTTGGAAGCCGGGGCCCTCGCTACGGGCCAGTGCGGCACGATCGTCGGCAGTTACGCGCGCTCTGCCGACGCGTAACCCCGCGAAAACACGTGCAGCAGTTCCGCGCATGATGGGAGCCACACCCGAGAGGGCTCCTGACCCGTGCCAAAAGTTGCTTCGCGTAAAGTGCAGTTTCGTCAACTCCCGCCCCACGACGATCTGTTGGGGGGGTCACCAACCCAGTAGGGGGAACCAACGCGGCACGGGGTCGAGAGGGGTCCGCGCGGGTCCGCGCGGCCGCGCGCACCGAGCTCTTCCCGTAGCCGCGCCGCCACGCCCCCGACGTCGCGGCGACGCTCACCCCGAGCGACCGCGCTAGGGCGTGCCGTGCGTCCAGTGCTCGACGACCTCGTCGGGAGTGAGCGGGCGGTCGTACACGGCGAGCTCGTCGATCGGGCCGTCGAAGTAGTAGTCCGCGACGGTGGGATACTCCGAGAGGCCGGCGCCGATGCGCGCGCCGCCGCGGCCGTTGACCAACAGGACGACGCCCGACCGCGAGGCGACCAGCTCGCCGTTGACGTAGAGCCGCACGGTGCGGGCGCCGTAGGTCGCGACGACGTGGTCGATGCGGCCGGCCACGATGGGGTCGGGCGACGAGGTCGTCTCCCACGAGGCCGGGGCGCCGTTGCCGACGAAGAGGTTCCAGCGGTTGGTGTCGTCGACGTAGAGCGCGTAGCCCTGCGTGGGGACGTTGAAGCGCGAGGTGAAGGGCGAGCGGTAGACGCCGGGTGATCCCGCGACGCGCGCCCACACCTCGACCGAGAACTGGGCCGGGTTCAGCGCCGCCGCGTACGGCAGGTCGAGCCGCTGCGCTCCGCGGAAGCCCAGCGCGCGCCCGCTGCCGATGAGCCCGGGCTGGGCGAAGCTCACGCCCCCGGTCGCGGTCGCCACGAGTCCGCCGACCTCATCCCTCGCGGTCGGCCCGGCCGCCTCCTCGAAGCGCCAGTAGGCCATCGGGCGCGCGGCCAGCACGACGTCGCGGTAGGTGCGACAGAGGCCCGCGCCCCCGCAGAGCGCGCCCGCCGGGCAGGCCGTGGTGGTCACGGTCAACCCGCGGGCGTCGCACGCGCGGCGGGTCAGCCGGTCGGCGCAGCTCGCCTCGCCCGGCGTGCACACGCGCTCGACGCAGCCGCCGCTCACGCAGGCGCGCCCGGAGGGGCAATCGCCGTCCGACGCGCAGCCCGTGTCGACGCGAGCGACCACGTCGACGGGAGCGACGACGTCCGTCGGCGCGACGACATCGACGCGCGCGACGACGTCCATCGGGGCGACGACGTCCATCGCAGTGACAACATCGACCGGGGTGAGGACGTCCGGGACGTCAGCGAGCAGCGGCCCCGCGTCGACGACCGCGACGACGTCGGCGGGCGGCGGTCCCGCGTCCACGACGACGTCAGGCGGCGTGACGTCGGCGGTGGTCGCGTCGGTCGAGGCCGCGTCGACGGCGGGGTTGTCGGGCAGCGCGCCGTCGGCCGTCGCGGAGCCCGCGGTCGCCGCGTCCTGGCCGTCCGGCAACAGGATCGGGCTGCGCGGCGAGCACGAGGCCGCGAGCACCACGCCGACAACGAGCGAACGCCAGCCTCGTCTCATAGGTCCCATCCTATCGAGTGCGCGGCCGATCGTTGCCGTGAGGGATTGGTACCCCAACCGGGCGCCCCCGTCGGCATCGACCGCTGCGCCCGCTCCGCGACGCCGAAATCGTCGCCCTCGCCCACGCGACTCGGCCGTAGACTCCCGCGCCGCGAGCCGCCTCGTCGAGCAGCGGGACCGCCGCCTGGGGATCGCAAACCAACGCGGCACCGGGGTCGAGAGGGGTCCGCCGCGTGTCCGGGCCGGGAGGTTCGCGGTGTGTCCGACCCCTCCGCCGTACCCACCGGGAGAGGGTGAGAGAGAAACTTGAACCAGTCACTGAACGGATGTATGGGTCGAGTCGGAGGCTGTCCGTGCAAGAAACACCCATGCCGCTCAACAGCCTCCGATGGACGACGCGAGAAGATTTCGCCGGTTCCTGATGCGGCGAGCGACCGGTTCCGACCACCTCAGGCGTGCAAACCATGAATGACGAAGAGATCGGTCAATTCGCGAAGGAGCTCCTGGGTGAGCTGGAGACGCGCACGACCTACGAGGGACGGCTGCTCACGCTCGCGCGGTGTTTGCGCCAGATGGAGAGCATCGGCCAGGCGCAGGCGACCGCCGTGGGAACGATCGGAGACCTGCCCGGGTATGCCGCGATCGTCGCCGAACTCCAGGCGTACGACGCCGTCGAGCGACCGTCGGCGGCGTCTCACGGGTCCGCTGCGTCGGCCTCGTCGGCGATCCTGGACCCGGACTGGGCCCCCCACTGGACGGCACTGGCGCGCGGGGACATCGGCGTGCTGATCGACAGCGCGCCGGGCCCATTGACGGCTCACTGCCGACGGCTCGCGGCGTTGGGGGCGCAGGCCCACCTCGCGTGTCAGTGGGGACAGCTGGCCGAGGGGGCGCCCATGCTGTGGTGCCTGGGCGGGCTGCTCGATCGGCTGCGCGTCCTGGGCGTCGGCGAGCACGACGCGGACGACCCCCTCGCCTCGCTCGCCATCTTCTGCCGGATGGGCGCCGTCGCCGCGGAGCGGTCGATTCCGCTCACCGCGACGGCGCTCGCCCGGCGCGCCGCGGGCGATCTCGGCGCGGTGGCGCGGGCGGCGGCCCGCCTGGAGGGCAAAGCCGACCTCGACCCGAACTTCGAGGCGCTGCCCGGCGACAGCATCCGTGGCCTCGACCCTGCGCGCGCGGCCCAGTGCGCTCTCCTGGTCCAGAAAGCGCTCGGTCGCGTCGCGCAGAAGGCCACCGTGCCGGTGACGTCTGCGCCGCCCCGTGCCGCCACGCCTCGACGGCGGCGCCCCGGGTCGCCGGGTGTGACCCGAGGATGACCGGGCACGCAAGGCATCTTTGAGTGACGACTCCCTTGTCATCGACAGATGTCACGTTATCCTCTCTCGCATGGCTGGCATCGCCGACAGGATCCGCAAAGTGCTCGCCGACGAGGGATGGAGCGAGCGGGAGCTGGCGCGCCGGGCGGGCTTCACGACGCCGTCGCAGCTCAACGGCATCCTGCGCAACCTCGACCGCGACGAGGGGGCCGTCGAGCGGTCGACGCTCCAGCGCATCGCGCGCGGGGCCGTCGTGTCGGAGCGCTGGCTGCTGCTGGGTGAGGGGGCGGCGGGCGACGAGGACAGCGCGCGCGGGCCGTCGACGAGCGAGAGTGTTCGCCCGCACCTGCTCAACGCGATCGGCTTCGACGACGCGCTGGCCGAGGCGCGGCGGCGCGAGCCGAAGATCCGCTCGCACGCATGGGAAGCCGTGGCGCGCAGCTCGCGGTACATTTTGCGCGGCATCGTTACGCCCGAGGACGTCATCAAGCTGGCGCGCGTGGCCGAAGAGCTCGCCGACCCGGCCCGCCTGGAGGCGGCCCTGGAAGCGCAGACGGCGCGGGTGCGCGAACTGGAGGCGCAAATGGCGCGTGACCTGGCGGCGCGCCAGGCGCCGGGCGCGAAGCACGCGGCCCGGAAACGTCCGAGGGCGTAGCCGGCGTCACCCGTCGCAGGCGGCATCGGTCGTTCGAGAGAGGCGCTGAAGGGTAGGAGTGGCGAGCGTGGGGGCCGTGGCCTCCCGGTCGCCCGACGAGGTCGTCGCAAGGATCAGGGGGAGCCGCGTGCCGCCTCGTCGCCGTCGTCTTCCCGCCGCCCACGCCGAGGTGCACGCCATCCTGGCGCGCCCGTGGCTGCTGGATGCGGCGCTCCTCGAAGGGGTCGCCCACGCGGCGCACGAGCGGGCCGATCTCGCCGACCCTTTCGCGGGGGGTTCGGGGCTGCTGCTGGCGGCACGCCTCGGGTACGTGGTCATCGCGCGCGACGACGTGGGGTGCGGCGTGAGTGGGCTGATGCCGCAGATGCTGCTGGTGCGCGCCAGCGCCGACGACCCGCGCTGGAACCTCCGCGTGCTGCACGAGCTCGCCCACGGCCTGCTGGACGACGCACACCCCCACCACGGCCACGCCGACGTCTGGGCCCTCACGCTGGCCCTTGCCATCCCGGGCCGGGCCTTCCGACGTCACCATGACGCGCGCCACGTCCCGCGGTGGGCCGTCGCGCTGCGTCGCCTCACGTCTCGCGCCGTGAGCCATGGATAGCGACGCTTGACACTCTAAAACAGCGATGGTAGACGGTGTACTGCTCGGACGTTCAGCGTCCGGGTGGAGGTGCCCGATGTGGCTGAACGAGCGTGAGGGCGGGGCGAGCCGGGCGGAGACGCCCGTCGGCGAAGGCGAGGGGTGCACGGGGGGGCGGGGCGAGCCGGCGCCCACGGTGGTTCCGCCGCCGTCGGCGTGCTGCCCGCGGTGCCGGCGAATCCTGCTGGAAGGGCCGTGTCCGTGCGACCCGCTGGAGGCCTACCTGCGGGCCGAGGCGGCGCGCGCCGCGCTCTGGCGGGCGCTCAGCGCCGCTCAGAGGGAGGCGCTGCGGCGGGGTACGCCGCCTCGCGGAAGTGACGGGAGCGACAGTTGATGATTGCGAGACTCGACCCACGCGGGAGGCGCGCTGCATTGATGAACCACAAGACCGGCCCGGAGTCGTTCGAGGAGTTGGAGGGGGAGGCCGAGGCGGCGCCGACGCCGAGGGTGCGCTTGCCGATCGCGCGCGCCGAGGGCTTGGAAGCCCTGGCTCCGGCGCGTCCCCGCACGCTGTCGATGCGGGGGGCGGTGCGCGAGGAGACCTTGCGCCTCGCCGCGGAGTACCCCGAGGGGGAGTTCGCCGACGTGGCGCGGCCGCGCACGCGCGCCGACTGCCTGCCGGGCGGGATCAACGGCGAGCGGCCGTGCCCTTTCGTCTCGTGCGCGGCGCACCTGGCGCTCGACGTCCAGGCCCACGGCACCTACGCGAGCCTCAAGCTCAACTTCCCCGACGTCGAGGTCTGGGACATGGCCGAAACCTGCATGCTCGACGTGGCCGACCGCGGCGGCGCGAGCCTCGACGAGGTCGCCGCGCTCATGAACGTCTCCGAGGAGCGCGTCCGCCAGATCGAGGTGCACGCCCTCGGGGAGATCGAGTCGCACCCATGGACGCGGGAAGTCGCCGCCGAGGGAGAGTGACGTGGCCGACCTCAGCGTCTTCGACCTGCACCGCGCGCTCGCCGACCTGGAGTGCTACGGGCGACTCGCGGCGGCGGGGGGATTGCGCACCCGTTCGCTGGAGGGCCGCCACGGGCAGACCGGCGCGAACGACCCCTACGTCGCCGTCGATCGCATGGCCGACCGCGGGGAGGCCGCGCACGCCCGCCGCGTGTGGGCCCGGCTGGTGCGCGTGAACGGCGTCGACCGACGCGTGCTGCTCTGGCTCGCCGACCGCGGCGGGAGCCGGCCCGATCCGGGCACGATGGCGGTGCTCTTCGCGCGCGAGTACGGTCCGCTCGAGCTGCGCGAGGCGTGGGAGCGGACGGAGCAACTGCAGAAGGCGGCCGCGGAGGCCTACGGCGCGCGGGGCCCGCAGCGGGGGCGCACGCTCACGACGGCGGGGGCGCTCCTGCGCGATCGGATGACCCAGAGCCTGCGCGTCGAGCAGGCGGCGGAGTCGGCGCTCAGGGCTTGGGGGATGGAGCGGGTGGCCAGGGCCATTGCGACCTGGCTGTCGAGTGCGGAGGAAAAATGTTGAGTCCCGATCATTGTCTCACGCAGGATGGTTTGCGGGGGGCCGAGGTGCGCGCCCACGTGCCGATGAAAGCGCGGGAGCTGGCCCGGCACCTCGGGGTCTCCCGCGCGACGGCCTACCGCATCATCGAGCGGCTCGCGGGGACCCAACACCAGGCCGAAGCACTGCGACTGGCCACGACGGACGTTCTCCTCGGCAAGGGCGCGAAGCGACAGTGCGTCGCCGTGCTGTGGCCCGTCGAGTCACCCTGAGTCGCTCCGCGGGCGCTCCCCGGTGGCGGCGGTCTCATCCCCTCCCTGACGGTGATCGCCATGAGCCCATCCCTCACCATTTCCCTGGTCGGCGTGGCCATCACGCTCGCGGCCATCCTCGTGCAACTGGGGCGCGTGCTCCAGCGCGCCGACCAGAACGAGACCACCCTCAAGGATCTCAAGGAGCAGCGCGAGAAGGAACTGAAGCCCCAGTCCGACCTCATCGCGGTCGTGCGCCAGCGCACCCACGAGCTCGCCAACTCCATTCAGAACGTCAACGCCCACCACTCGCTGGTCGACAGCCGCATCGTGCACCTCGAGACGGGCATGAGCGAGCTGCGTCGCGACCAGAGCACCGGGGCGGGGGAGTTGCGCACCGCCCTCGCCGAGGTGCTCGACCGGCTCGCGCGCATCGAGACGGCGCTCGCCCACACGTCGCCGTCGGCGCTCCCCGCCGGCCGCACGCCCGCGTCCGGGACGTCCTTCGGCCCGCCGCGGCGCTCGCAGCCCGGCGAGCCCCGGTAGGGTTCACTCGACGGGCGACCCTGGAGGAAAATAGTTGGGAGCCGATCATTGTCTCAGGCAGGGTGGTCGGCGGGTGGCAGAGCTGCGTCGGCCCGGCTCCGGTGAGGGGATATGCGGCTCCCGCCGCTCGCACGCTTCCGGTGTTCGGGGCGAAGGGGCAGCCATGGGTACGCACGCGTTCGTGGCCTGGAATCGTCCTGATTTCGGGGCGCTTTGCATGGTGAGCGCCTACCTCGACGCCACCGTCGATGAGGCCCACCGCCTCCTGACGGCGCTGCGGCTCTCGTCGCGAGGCGACGGACCTCCGGCGATCACTCGACGCCCGTGGGCGCTGCTCGCGACCCTGCGCGAGCTCCGGGAGGTCCTCGACATCTCCTGGGACGAGCTCGCCTCGGGGTGGGCCGACGTGGACCGGGCGACGCCTCTCGCCGATCCGGGGGGCGACCTCCTCGGGGCCCTGGCGCGCTGGCTTCACGCGGACCCGGGTGAGCTCGCCGCGTTGATCGACGGCCACGGCCGTCTGCTCGGCCTCGACCGCGCGACGTCGGCGCTCGACGCCACCGCGCCGACGCTCCGCGCGGTGCGCCGCTTGTGGTGGCGCAAGGGCTGGCTCGGCGTGAGCGTGGACGAGTTCCTGGCGCTGGAGTCGTGCCTGCTCGCCGACGACCCCGCCGCCGACCTCCTCGCCTCGGAGAGCCCGACCGCGCTGCTCCGCGCCGCCCGCCTCGTGCGGTGGAGCCGGCGCCTGGGCCTCCCCCTGCTCGATCTCCTCTCCCATCCCTGATCGGGCCCTCACAGTGATCTGGAGCCCACCCACGAATACCGAGACTGCGAGCCTCGGCGGGAGTGGGTGAGGGTCTTCGACGAGGCCGCGCTCACGCTGACGGGGCGGACGCTGCGCCTCCGCCTGCGGAAACCCCGCGGAGCCGAGTGATGCTGGCGGTTCGTGTGCCCCCACCACTCAACCGCGCTGAATCCCATCACCCGCGCGGTTCACCGCGCAGAGAGGCACTCCCATGACCCGCGATCTCGTCGCGACGGCCACCGCCGCGCTCCTTCCCGTGTTCCTCCTGGCCCTCACCGCACTCGCCGCCGGTCTCGCCGCCCTCATCGCCCAGCACATCCGCGACAAGCGCTACGGCGCCGCCGTCACGCTCCTCGCCTACGGCGCGGCGGGCGTCGCCGCGGACTTCGCCCAGCGCGTCGTCGTCGACCTCAAGGACCCCGCCCGCCTGGGCACCTGGAACCACGTCGTCGCCGCCACGGTCCGCCTCCGTGCCGTCGCGCTGCTCCGTGCGCTCTATCCGCTGGCCGTCGACTTCGTCACGCACGTTCTGCGCGACCCCGCGAAGGTCGACGCCCTCCTCGGGACGCTCCTCGAGCGCGCCGTGCTCGACCTGAAGACCCGCACCGCCACCCCCGTCGCGATCGTGCCCCGAGACCCCGAAACGCTCCCCGCCCGGGTCGAGCTCAGCCCACCCGCGAGCGAGCCGGAGACGGCCACCGCGCCCGCCGACGTGCCCGCCCCAAACCTCGCCGGACAGAGCGGGCGCGCCTCGGTCGGCGTGATGCTGCTCACCCTCGCGCTGGGCCTCGCGGCGCCCTTCGTCGCGTGCGGGCCGCGCCCGGTGCCCGTCGACGGCGGCGCCGTCACCCCGTCGGGCGTGCTCGCGGCCATCGATTCCATCGCGTCGCTGCTCGACGTGCTGCTCCCGATCTTCCGCCCACTGCTCCAGCGGGAGGTCCCCGACGGGCCGGCGAAGCCGCCGGTGATGATCTCTCTCCAGGCCTTCGAGGCGGCGGGCCATGCCTGGCTCGCGGGGCGCTCCACCTGGGACGCCCGTGGCGCCGACCGGTGCACCGCGTACGCCCTCTCCGGCGCGCTGACCGATGCGACGCGCCAGCTCGCGCGCGACCTCGGCCGCGCGGGCATCGGCTGGGGTCCCGACCTCGACGCGCTGCTGACCTCCCTCGGCCGCCTGCTCGACCGCCAGATCGGCGCCTGCCCCGCGGTCGACGGCGGCGCGCTCATGACCTCGGGCCGCGTCGGCGAGACCCTCCGCGCCGACCTCGCGGCCATCGAGGACGACGCCCGGCGCCGCGGCGCCTCCCTCCGCCCGCTGCCGACGGTGCGACGGTGAGCCGCCCCGCCTACGGCTACACGCCGCGCCCCGCGGGCGATCCGCACCGCGGGGTGGCCTACCGCGGACCGCGCGCGACCCCACCTCCGCCCAACGTGACGATCGACCTGCGCTCGCTTGCGCCGCCGATGCGCGACCAGGCGAGCCAGGGCGCGTGCACTGGCTTCGCCGGCCGCGGCGCGGTCTGCGGGCTCATCGAGGCCGCCCGGCGCGACGGGCTCTGGGAGGGCGAGGCGATCGATCCCGCGCCGGGCGCCATCTACGCCGAGGAGCTGTACCTGGACGGTGCCCTCGGCCGCGACCAGGGCGCCTCGATCGCGCGCCTCGTCGACGTGCTGGCCACGCGCGGCATCCCCCGCGAGGACCGCGCGCCGTACGACCTGCGCGACTTCACGCGACGCGCCCCCGAGGCCTGCTGGTCGGGCCGTCGCCTGGTGAACGTCACGCCGCTGCGCCACGACCTCGAGGACCTGCGCGCGGCCTTCGCCGACGGCTGCCCGGTGGTGGCGGGCATCCCCTGCTACACCGGCGCGCGCGGCCTCGCGGGCGACGCGGCCTTCGCCTCGGGCGCCGTGGCACTGCCCACGACGGACGACGCGCTCGACGGCTGGCACGCGGTGTCGCTGTGGGGCCACGACCCGTACACGCGGCCCGAGCTCGGCGGCCTGTGCTGGGTGCAGAACTCCTGGGCCGGCTGGGCGCCGCGCACGGGCGGCATGGGGACCATCCCCGCGCACTACCTCGTCGGCCTCGCGAACGAACTCTACGCCTTCGGAGCGGTGCGATGAGCGCCGCGCACGACGAGGGGACGGCGCCGCACGATCACGTCGCGACGGTGCGTCCGCCGCTGCTGGCCTTCGCGCCGGGCCACGCGCTCACCCTCTGGTCGGCCGACGGACTCCCGTCGGCGGTGACCAACGCGCTCCCGCTCCTGCGCGAGGCGCGACCGGGGCGGGTGCAGGTGCACGCCGGTCCGCTGGGGCTGCGGGACCACGCGGCGGCCGCGGCGGCGACTGTGCGCCAGGCGCTGCCGGGCGTGCGCCTCTGGGTGGGCGTCGCCTGGGACGGCTGGGTCGACCAGGTCCTGGCGGCCTCGGTCGATCGGCTGCTCGAGCGCGTGTACCTGCCCGCGGCGCGCGCCGCGGCGGGCGTCGGCGCCGAGCTGCTGGTGATCAACTCGGAGGCGGCGGGCAAGCTGCACCCGGGCGCCGCGCGGACGCTGGCGTGCGCGGCCATCGACGCGATCCGCCGGGAGTGCCCCGGGCTGGCGCTCGGGCACACGGCCTACGACCACCCGCACTACCACCCCGAGGAGCGCGACCACGGTGGGCGCATCGACGCCGACGAGGAGGGCTACCCCTGGTCGGCGTACCTGGGCGGCGCGGCGGCGCGGGCGGCGGGGGTGAAGCTCCCCGCGACGGGCGCGGTCGACCTCGAGCTGCCGCAGCGCTACGCGGCGCCCGCGAAGCCCGAGGGGCGGCCGCAGCCGATGGCGCCGCTCGGGGC
>JAQBQI010000630.1 GCA_028287085.1 Myxococcaceae bacterium | reverse complement strand
CCCGCCGCGCCCGCGAGCTACACGCCACGCTCACGCCGCGCATCGCCACCTGGGCCCGCGCGCGGGTGGCGTCGCGTCGCGCCGAGCACGCCGCCCTCCACGACGTCGCGAGCACGGAGTGGCCGATGTTCACGGCGGTCTACTACCTGATGGCGACGGAGGCCCTGGTGGTCGACTGGGAGGCGCACGGCCGCCGCGGCCCGTCGCCCGCCGTCGGGAGCGCCGCGGCCGTCGCGGCGTCGCGGGCGCTGCTACTCGACCCGGGGCACCACAGCTGGGTGCGCCGCCACTGGGGCGACGACTACCTCCACCGGCAGGACGTCTTCTTCCGCAGCCTGCTGATCGCCGGGCTCAGCAGCCACGAGCGCATCACGCACGACGGCAGCTCGGTGGCCTTCCTGCGCGACCAGGTGGAGACGCTGAGCGCCGCCCTCGACGCGTCGCCGCTCGGCGTGCTCGAGGACTACCCCGGCGAGACCTACCCCATCGACGTGCTCGCCGCGGTCGGCTTCATCCGCCGCGCCGACGCCGTGCTCGGCACCGACCACTCGGCCTTCGTCGCCCGCTCGCGCCGCGCCTTCACCGGCCCCATGGCCGACGACCTCGGGCTCGTCCCCTACCGCATGGACCTCCCCAGCGGCGAGCACGTGCAGCCCTCGCGCGGCATCGGCATGTCGTGGGTGTTGCAGTTCGTGCCCGACGTGTACGGCGAGGCCACGGCGCGCGACTGGTACGGCCGCTACGAGCGCGCCTTCTACCAGCGGCGCGGGTGGGCCGAAGGCTTCCGCGAGTACGCCCGCGGGCGCAGCGAGGAGCGCTTCAGCTTCGAGATCGACGCGGGCCCCATCGTCGACGGCTTCGGCACCTCGGCGAGCGCCTTCGGCCTCGCGGCGGCGCGCCGCAACGGGCGCTTCGACCACGCCTTCGCCCTCGCCGCCGAGCTCTCCGCCGCGTCGTGGACGCTCCCCGACGGCACGCTGCTCTTCCCGCGGATGGCGTCGCACGGCACCGACGCGCCCTACCTCGGCGAGGCCGCGAGCCTGTGCTTCCTCACGGTGCAGCCCGCGCCCGGCATGCCCATCGTGCCCGCGCGGGGCCTCCCCGGGCTCGCGTGGATCGGGCTCGTCGTCTTCTTCGGCACGCCGATCGTGGCGTGGCGGCGGTGGTACGCGGCGCGCGGCGAGACCCCGCGGAGCCGATGAGCGTCCCCCGGCTCAGCCCTTCACCGCGGCGTGCACCGCCGCGAGCGCCGACGCCACCGCCGCCGGGTGGTCGCGCAGCGTCGCCCGCAGCCGCGCCGGGGTGAGGCCCGCGTCGGGCAGCAGCCGCTCCAGCAGCTCGATCGCGTCGGCCTTGCGCGCGAGCTCGCTGCCGCCGACCAGCGCCACCACCTCGGCCACCGACGACAGCGCGCACACGACCGCCTCGACCTCCTCGCTCGCCGCCCGCCGCCGCTTCCCCCGCGCCATCTCCCCCTCGGCCGCACCCTCGGCCGCCGCCGGAAACCACCGCGCGTACCGCGCCCCGATCGCCACCTGGTCGCGCCGCGAGGCCTCCAGTCGCGCCCGCGCGCCCTCCCCTTCGCCCGCGTGCGTCGTCGCGCCCTCCACGCCCGCGTCGAGCTCCCGCCGCGCCCGCGCCTCGTCGTCGATGCGCCCGAGCGCGCCCGCCTCGCGCGCCTGCTCGATCGCCGCCAGCTCCTCCACCAGCGGGCCCACCTCCGCCGCGAGCGCCCGCGCCGAGCGCGCGTCGGTCTCGGGCAGGTGCAGCGCCACGCCGCCGTCGAGCCCGCCCCCGGCGATCGCCTCCAACTGGGCGTCGTCGAGGTGGTGGTAGAAGGCCGCCTCGCCCGCCGCCCGCTGCCGCGCCACCAGCGCCCGCAGCGCGGGGTTCTCCTGGCCCAGCGCGATCACGCTCACGCCCACCGGCAGGCCCGCGCTGCGCGCCCGCGCCGCGGCCACCGCCGCCTCGTCGACGCCCGCCTCGCCGTCGGTCACCAGCACCAGCTGCGCGCGCGTCAGCTCGGGGTCGAGCTCGCGCGCCACGGCGATCTGCTCCAGGCTCGCCACCAGGGCCCGCTGGATGTTCGTGTCGCCCGAGCGCGGCGTCGCCAGCACCGCGCGCATCGCCGCGCGCGCCCCCGCCACGGAGTCGACCCGCGTCACCGGGTGCAGGTCGGCGTCGAAGTAGCGGAAGTGCAGCGTGCAGCGCGTCAGCCCCGGCGCCGCGAGCCGCGCCGTCAGCGTCGCGAGCTCGGCCACCAGCAGCGCGTCGCGCACCCGCCCCCGCGCTCCGGCCATCGACGACGAGCCGTCGAGCACGAAGACCCGCACCTCGCTCTGCATCACCACCCGGCTGCGCCGCCGCGGCTCCGCCCGCACGTAGCGCCGCGCCAGCAGCCGACCCGTTACCAGGTCGTGTAAAAGACTGCGCGGGTCGCTGATCGACGCGTCGCGCAGGTCCTCGACCCCCTCCGCGGGCACCAGGATCATCGCCTGCGTCGGGAAGCGCACCGCGCGCAGCACGCGCTCCTCCTCCTGGATGCGCACCGGGGCGAGCGCGCCGCCCACCTCGAAGCAGCCGTCGACCGCCACGGCCGCCGCGAGCAGCTCGCGCGCGCAGCCCTCGCCGTAGGCGTTGCGCAGCAGGTGCTGCGCGGCCACCTTCGCGTCGACGCCCTCCGACTCCCGCGCGATCGTCGCCTCGGCCGTGCGCCGCGCCTCGCGCATCGCCTCCTCGACGAGCCCGACGCCCCCGTCGCCCAGCAGCGCCGCGGCCGAGCGCCGCGTCGACGCCTCGCGCGCCGCAACCCCCGTCGGGTCGTCGCCGCCCCACAGCGCCGCGGTCGC
>JAQBQI010000599.1 GCA_028287085.1 Myxococcaceae bacterium | reverse complement strand
GCGCTGGCGGCGGGCGCGCACGGCGGCCTCTCCGCGGTGTGGCTCGACGAGCAGTGCCGCGAGCGCTCGAGGGCGGTGTTGTCCGAAGAGTCCGGCGAGGTGCGCTGGCGCGAGCTCACGGCCGACCCGAGCGGGCCGTGGGTGACCTTCACCGACGACCAGCGCCGCGGGTGGTTCGGGGCGCTCGGTCTGCGCGGCGAGCTGCGGGTGCCGGTGCGCCGGCTGGAGGGCGCCATCGAGCGGCCGTCGCTGCTGGTGGGCGTCGACGAGGCCGGGGCGCTGAACTCGTTGACGGTGCTGGGCATCCGTCGCACCGAGGTCGACGCGCGGCTGGTGACGCTGCGCTACGACTCCGACGCGCGCTTCGTCGACCTGCGTACGCTGCTCAACGACCCGGTGCGGGCGCTCGACGTGGTGGCGCCGACCCCGTGGGGCGGCGCGCTGATTGGATATCAGCGCAACGCGGTGGCGGGCTCGATGGGGTACTCGTTCCTGCTGCGGATGTGCCCGTGAGTGGGGGTGCCGGCTCCCCCCGCTGGGGCTCCCCCCCATGAACTCCCTCCGCGGCGTCCGCGTGCTCGACCTCACCCGCATGCTCGCCGGCCCCTACGGCACCATGCTCCTGGCCGACCTCGGGGCCGAGGTGCTCAAGGTCGAGCGCCCCGGCACCGGCGACGAGATCCGCGCCGTCGGCCCTCATTTCGTGGGCGGCGAGAGTGTGTATTTCCTGTCGGTCAATCGCGGCAAGCGCTCGGTCGCCATCGACCTCGCGCGCCCGGAGGGCAGGGCCCTGCTCCAGCGCCTCGCGGCGGGCTGCGACGTGGTGGTGGAGAACTTCCGCGCGGGCGTGGCCGAGCGCCTCGGCTGCGACGCCGCCACCCTGCACGCGCTCAACTCCCGACTGATCATCTGCGGCATCACGGCCTTCGGGCGCACGGGCCCCGACCGCGACCTGCCGGCCTTCGACCTCACGCTCCAGGCGCGCGGGGGAATGATGGCTTTGACGGGCGAGCCCGACGGAGCGCCGGTGCGCTGCGGCGTGCCGATGGGCGACCTCGCGGGCGGGCTCTTCTCGGCGCTGGCGGTGAGCGCGGCCCTCTACGAGCGCGAGCGCACGGGCCTCGGGCGCTTCATCGACCTGTCCCTGCTCGACTGCCAGGTAGGACTGCTCACCTACGCCGCGGGCAATTGGCTCATGGCCGGAGACGACATGGGGCCACAGGGATCGGGCCACGCGCACGCGACTCCCTACCAGCGCTTCGCGACGCGCGACGGGCACCTGGTGGTGGCGGTGTTCACCGACGCCTTCTGGCCGGGCTTCTGCCGGGCCATCGACCGACCGGAGTGGGCCGCCGACCCGGCGTGGGCGACCAACGCGGCGCGGCGCGCGCGGCTGGGCGAGGCACTGGCGCTCATCGGACAACGCCTCTCCGAAGAGGGCACTGAACACTGGCTGGCGCGGCTGTACGCGGAGGGCGTCCCGGCCGGGCCGGTGCAGCGGGTGTCGGCGGTGTGCGCCGACCCGCAGGTGATCGCGCGCGGAATGATCGCCACGATGCAGCACCCGGCGGCGGGGGAGGTGCGGGCGGCGGGCGATCCGCTGCGGGCGGGCGAGGGGGAGCGCGCGGGCTTTCGCGCGGCGCCGCTGCTCGGGGCCGACACCGACGCGGTGCTGGGCGAGCTGTTGGGAATGACGGCGGGCGAGATCGGGTCGCTGCGCTCGGCGGGTGTTGTCGGTTAGGAGAGAGGGAGTCGGATGACCATCGTGCTGCATCGCTTTCCGCTGAGTCACTTCTCCGAGAAGGTGCGGGTGATGCTCGACTTCAAGCGGCTCGACTACCGCGTCGTCGACCACAGCCCCGGGCCCGACCAGCTGGCCGTGGTGAAGCTCTCCGGGCAGCGGAAGGTTCCGGTCATCGAGCACGAGGGGAGCGTGATTCACGACTCGACGGCGATCGCCCTCTACCTCGAGCACACCTTCCCCGATTCGCGGCCGATGCTGCCGAGTGACTTCACGCAACGGCGCCTGGTGCTCGACCTGGAGGAGCGCCTCGACACGGTGTTGGGTCCGCGCGTGCCGGGCATCGCGACCGACGAGGCGCTGCGCGACAGCGACCTGTTCACCGAGGTGGGGGCGGCGTCGATGGCGGCGAGCGGGGTGCCGCGCGGTCTGGTGCGGGCGGTGGGCTGGCTCGCGCGCCCGGCGACCTTCATCCCGGGCGTGCGCCGCGAGCTCGACGACGCCCGCACGGTGGTGCGCGCGCTGCTGCTGGAGCTGTGCGGTCGCGTGAAGGAGACGGGCTACCTCTGCGGCCGCGAGCCGACGCTGGCCGACCTGACGGCGGCGGGGCTCACGGCGCTGTTGAAGATCCCCGACGCGAAGCACAACCCGCTCCCCGGGCGGGTGGGCACGGGGGTGCGGGAGTTCATCAACGACCCGGCGCTGGGGATGTTCTTCGACTGGCGCGATCGGATCTACGCCGACCTGCGCTGAGGGGAGACCTCACCCGCGCTGCCGCGCCGCCCTCTCCATGAATGGAGAGGGCTGTTCTCGACTGCGCAGTTCGTGCTGAAACGCGAGCGTTCCCTGGAGCCCTCTCCATTCATGGAGAGGGCGG